>SLAU01000259.1 GCA_007126675.1 Balneolaceae bacterium | reverse complement strand
GGATCTTCGCTGGCCATGTATGCAAGTGTTGCGATCAGGATTACATTATTGCGAAGGTCGTCAAATACAATTTTGTCGTAGGTATCACGGTTGGTGTGCCATGTGTAGTTCCAGTATGACCAGTTCAGAGATCTGAGCATGAATCCCGGAGCACCGGCTGCCACAAATGAAGCATGATCGGTTCCGCCGCCACTCGGCATACCCGGAAATTCAGTATCAATATGTTCAAGTACATTTTCAGGAACAGGCAGCAGCCAGCGGGTTAGAAAATCGTACGAGTGCAAAAACCCTTGTCCGTTAATATTTACGACACGTCCGGTTCCATTATCCTGGTTAAAGAGTGCCTGCAGCCCATCGACGATCTCCGGGTTGTCTTCCACAAATGCTCTTGAGCCGTTCAGGCCCTGTTCTTCACTTCCCCAAAGCCCTACTAAAATGGTTCTTTTTGGATCCGGATATACTTCATTTAGAATTCGTGCCACTTCCATCATGGTGATAGATCCGGTGCCGTTGTCGGTTGCTCCGGTTCCTCCATCCCACGAGTCGTAATGAGCGGACAGGATTACATATTCATCCGGCTTTTCGGTACCGGGAATCTCAGCGATAGTATTAAACGTAGGCACAGCTCCTAATTCTCTCGACTCCACATTCACCCTGATTTTCGGATTATGTCCGCTTTTAACCATTCGGAAAAGCATTCCGTAATCTTCAAGCAGGATGTCGATAGTCGGAATACTTTCTGTATTTGCTCCAAAAATTTTATTTGTGCCGAATCCCCGGCTCCAGTTCGAAATAATAATTCCGGCAGCACCCGCACCTTCAAGTGCCTGTGCAAAAGAGCGAAGGTTATGGCCTGTATTGGAAATTCTTGAACGCCATTGCTGCTCCATTACCTGCCGCTTTTCTCTCATTTTTTTAAATGATTCTTCAGTGGCATATTCCTCCCAGTTATAATCTGGCCTTCCGGTGGGCTGGTTCATGGAAACCATTACAAACTTTCCCTCTACATTTGGAAGCCACTCTTCAAATTCATCGGCATTCGCTACTTCGGGGATGATGACCAGTCCTGCTTCAACCGGACCATCGGTAGGAGGGCTCCAGGCAAGCTGCATCGCTTCGAGTGTTACAACACGCGGCTCAATCATATCCACATGAGTAATACCGCGTTCCCAGCCGCGCCACTCACCAAACTGCTCGTTACGGGCTGTAATGCCCCAGTTTTCAAAGGTTTCCACAGCCCAGTCGTGGGCATGCTGCATTTGTGGCGTACCCACCAGTCGCGGCCCCACCACGTCCATCAGGTAGTGGCCAAGTTCTTCAAGTTGTGAGTTTTCTGTTGCTTCGGTAACAATACTGTCAATTACCTGGTCGTGATCCTGTGCTGTTATTGAAGTTGTCACAAACAGAAACAGTACCAGTAGATAAGAGATTCTTTTCATCATAGCGTGTTGGAAATAGATTTTGATTTTTCGAAGGGCTCACAAAGTAACGTTTTTTGCAGGAAGTTTTCGTAAAAATCCTTTTAGGGGTTATTGAGATGGAAGGGTGCTGGTTCGAAGCTGCATAATGTATATTTGAGTTTATTCAATACTCAGAGGAACAACCACGCCTGCAGTCGGTTCTCTGCGTAGAAGGAGGGACCTTTAAAGTTCTTGAGTATTTATCACGAATCCGGGTTAGATAAGAATTGCTCAAATAGCTTATTCCTCATAAATCATCTTCCGCGTCATACCGCCGTCAATAACCAGGTTTTCGCCTGTGATGAAATTGTTCTCAGGATCAGCCAAAAATAGACAAGCACGAGCGATATCTTCCGGCTTGCCAACACGGCCGGAGAAGTGCTGATCATGATCGATCTGCCTGAGTTTTGAGTAATCACCGGTACATATCCAGCCCGGACTGATCGCGTTTACAGTAATCTGATGTTCAGGCAGCGACGCCGCCATTGCGTGGGTAAGGGCCAGCAATCCGCCTTTTGAAGCTGCATATGCTTCAGAACCGGGCTCTGACATGAGCGCTCTGGTTGATGCAATATTGATGATTGTACCTCCATCATTTTGCTTCATGACTTCTGCACAGGCCTGCGAGCAGACAAATGTTCCCCGAAGATTCGTGTTGATGATCCGGTTCCAGTCACTGATCTCTAATTCAAAAAAAGGTGTGAACTCAGAGATTCCGGCATTGTTGATGAGAATATCAACCGGGCCAAATTCTGCGGACACTTCATGAACCATTGATTTTGCAGAATCCGGTTCAGAAATATCAGTCCGGATGAAAAGAGCCTTCTTGTTATTCTTCAGGATTTTCTTCTCCAGATTCTTCCCGGCCGGTTCGTCCTTATCCGCAATGATGACGTTCGCACCTTTTTCTGCAAATGCTGTAACGATGGCACGGCCAATGCCATTGGCGCTGCCGGTTACGATTATATTTTTTTCTTTAAATGGCATGAAGTAATTGATCAGAGTTTATGGATGGATCTTTAAAATAGTACGGAAGTGGGAGATCATAAAACTTCCTTTTTTCCTGCTCCTACTATTCTGCCATTTGGCGCAATAACAGGGACGCTTTTTGTTGTTCGTTGAACCAAATACACACTGTTTTTCCTGATACGCACAACACACGTTGATCTAATCCGTATATTAGCACGTCTAATAAAATTCATCACACCGTGCCAAAAGAATTACAGATCCGCGTATCCCCCGAAACCGCAGCCAATCCGGCGCTGCTGAAGCAGTTTCTTGCAAAAAACCACGGGTTTCAGTCTGATGAGATCAGCCATGTGCAGATCCTGCGCCGCTCGGTGGACGCACGTCCCCGCAACCCGGTCATGGACCTGAAGGTGGCCGTGTACACGGATGAGCCGTACACAGAGGAGAAGATTCAACTGCCCGATTACCCGGATGTGAGCAGCGGGGAGGAGTTGCTGATTATCGGTGCAGGTCCGGCCGGACTGTTTGCCGCTCTGAAGCTGATTGAACTGGGTAAAAAGCCGGTAATCCTGGAGCGGGGCAAGGATGTAAGAGACCGGATTCAGGACCTGAAGGGGATTAACGTTCAGCACATCGTAAATGAGGACTCCAACTACTGTTTTGGTGAAGGTGGAGCCGGTACCTATTCGGACGGCAAGCTCTACACACGTTCCAAAAAGAGGGGAGATGTGGACCGCATCCTGCAGCTGCTGGTCGGTTTCGGCGCCGTGCGCGATATCATGGTGGATGCCCACCCGCACATCGGCACCAACAAGCTGCCGCCCATCATCGCCAATATGCGAAAAACGATTCTTGACCGGGGTGGTGAGATCCATTTCAACACACGGGTTACCGATCTGCTGATCAGCGGAAACCGCATTGCAGGGGTGCAAACACTGGGCGGCGATACCTTTAAAGCGAAGCACGTGATCCTGGCAACGGGCCACTCCGCCCGCGATATTTTTGAGCTGCTGCACAGAAAAAAGATTGAAATTGAACTAAAACCGCTGGCCGTGGGCGTGCGTGTGGAGCACTCGCAGGCACAGATCGATTCGATCCAGTATAACTGCGAAACGCGCAGCGAATTCCTGCCGCCATCACCCTACAGCATCGCGAGGCAGGTGGGCGGACGCGGGGTTTATTCTTTTTGTATGTGTCCCGGAGGGGTGATTGCACCGTGTGCCACCAAACCGGGCGAGATTGTGACGAACGGGTGGTCATCTTCGAGGCGGGCACGGGCAACAGCAAATTCCGGGATTGTGGTGGAGTTGCGTCCGCAGGATTTTAAACCGTTTGAAAAGCACGGCCCACTTGCCGCGATGGAATTCCAAAAGGTGATTGAGAAAAAAGCGTGGGAGCTGGGCGGCAAAACACAGACGGCACCTGCACAGCGGTTGGTTGACTTTACAGAGGGAAAACTTTCATCAGATCTGCCCGATACATCCTACTCGCCGGGCATCCGTTCCGTGATGCTGAAAGATGTGCTTCCGGGGTTTATTCATGATGCGCTGATTGACGGCTTTAAAGAGTTTGATAAATCGATGCGTGGATACCTGACCAACGAAGCGGTGGTGCATGCACCCGAAACACGAACATCCTCACCGGTGCGCATTCCGCGTGACCCGAAAACACTGCAGCACATACAGATAAAGGGATTATACCCGTGCGGAGAGGGAGCGGGGTATGCAGGGGGTATCGTTTCGGCGGCGATGGATGGGGAGAGGTGTGCGGTGGCTGTTGCTCGTGGATGATTTTTTAGCCACGGAGGCACGGAATTCATGGAAGGGAATTGGAATTTTGTAATTGCCTGATTAATGAATTTAGTGTTCGGTACCTATCCTCCCCTGTTGGGAGGGGAAAGCCCGAACGAGCCTGCGCAGCTGATGCG
>SLAU01000321.1 GCA_007126675.1 Balneolaceae bacterium | reverse complement strand
GTCCTGAGCCAGGATCAAACTCTCCATTATATATCTACTACTTCTAAATACCTTGGAAAATCAAAAACCCCAACTCACTCAAACGATCTGTTCATCTCTTCTCAATATGTGCAAAGAACAAAAAAATCTGCCAACATCGATTTGTTGGCAGATTTTCAATATACGGATAATAGTTATTCAAATCCAAATAGAAATTGAAAAATATTTGGATTTTTTTGCTCTACTTCTTCTCTTCTTTCTTAGAGCTGTCTTCTTTGTCTTCTGATTTTTCTTCAGACTTAACCTCTTCAGCCTCTGAAGCATCTTTTTCAGCAGTTTTCTTCTCCTCATTTACTGCTTCTGCTTCCTCTGTCTTTTTAGTCTCAGCTTCCGGCTTCTTAGCTTCTACTTCTTCCTTTGCAGAACTTTCCTCTTTTACTTCAGTTTTTTCTGCTGATTCTTTGGCCTCAGTTTCAGGCTTCTTCGCTTCTGCTTCTTCTTTAGGAGCTTTTTCGGTATTAGCCTTTTTAGCTTCAACTTTGGTTTCTACAGCGTCAGCTTTAGTTTTTACTTCAGCTTCATCAGCCTTCGCTTCTGTAGTCGGCTTATTAGACTTACCGGCTCTTCTCGTCCTCTTTTTCTTCTTCTCTTTTGCCTCGGGCTGATAGTCGCTATAATCTACAAGTTCAATTAATGCCATCTCGGTGCTGTCGCCCTGGCGAAAGCCAAGCTTTAATACACGTGTATATCCTCCGGGCCTGTCGCCTACTGTTGGTCCGATCTCCTCAAAAAGCTCATTAACTGCGAACTTATTCTGAAGAGCTGAAAACACTTGCCTCCGGTTATGGCTGGTATCCTTTTTGGATCTTGTAATCAATGGCTCAATAAATGGCCTCAGTTCTTTAGCCTTTGGAACTGTTGTACGAATAGACTTATGCTCAATAAGCGCACTTGCAAGAGCCTGCATAGTTGCTTTTCTGTGAGAGCTTGTCCTGCTAAGTTTTCTGCCTTTAACTAAATGTCTCATTTGTAATAATCCTCTTATTTATCAAGGAATTTGGAAACATCCATTCCAAACTCAAGATTCTTTTCTTCAATTACTTCTACCAATTCAGAAAGAGATTTCTTACCAAAGTTTCTGAATTTCAGCAGGTCTTGTTCGTCGCGCGAAACCAACTCGCCAATAGTATTGATATTTGCTGATTTCAGGCAGTTATAAGCCCTTACGCTAAGATTCAGGTCTTCAATACTTGTTTTAAGTAGTCCTGCTATTCTTTGTTTTTCAGCATCTACCTCTTCCTCTTCCTGGGTAAATGGCTCTTCAATTTTTTCGGTAATAAATTTCTCAATATGCTCTTTAAGAATTTTACCTGAAATAGTCAGTGCTTCTTTTGCATTTAATGAACCATCAGTAGTAACGTTCATTACCAATTTTTCATAGTCTGTTCTTTGGCCAACACGAACATTCTCAACATCGAACTGCACTGATTTTATAGGTGTAAAGATTGCATCAATCGGCAACAGATTTACATCGTCTTCGTAGTCAGATGCCATTTCTTCTGCAGGTACATAACCTCTTCCGCGGCCAATACGAAGCTCCATATCAACCTGAACACCATCAGAAAGAGTTGCAATCAGAAGTTCCGGATTCAGAACATCGAAATCGGCAGTTGCATCATCTATATCTTTGGCTGTTAATAATCCTTCGCCTTCTTTAGTAAGATTAATTACACCACCGCTTTGTTCAACCTGCTTAAAGCGTACCTGCTTCAGGTTCAGAATGATTTCGTAAACATCTTCTTTAACACCTTCGATGCTGGAGTACTCATGGTCAACCCCGTTTATTTTCACTGCTGTAATTGCCAGCCCGGGCAACGATGAGAGCAGCACTCTTCTAAATGAGTTACCGATTGTAACTCCGAAACCTCTTTCAAGAGGTTGCAAAATAAATGTTCCGAAGCTATCTGAATCTTCAGCTACCTCAAGAATTTCGGGCATTTGCAAACTATAGCTATTCATGATTGAATTTCTTTTAACTTTTATAAATTATTTCGAGTAAAGCTCAATGATCAGCTGAACATTGATATTTTCAGGAATTTCGTCCCGTAATGGGTCATTCAGATATTTACCTGTTTTCGACTTTTTGTCAACCTCAAGCCATTTGTATCTGCCCGGTGAGCTGCTGTTAAGTGAATCTTCAATCAACTCCAGATTTTTTGATTTTGGACGGATAGTAATTACATCTCCGGGGCTAACACTGAATGATGGAATATTAACAATCTGACCATTCACAACTATATGACGATGTGAAACCAATTGCCTTGCCTGCCTTCTGGTTCTTGCAAAACCCATTCTGTATACTACATTATCGAGTCGTGACTCAAGTAACTGTAGAAATACTTCACCTGTAACACCCTTTCGTGCGGTTGCAGTTTTGTAAAGATTACGAAACTGACGCTCTAGGAGGCCATAGGTATATTTTGCTTTCTGCTTTTCATCTAACTGAATTGCATACTCTGACTTCCTGGTATATCGGCTTCTGCCATGCTGACCAGGGCCATATGGTTTTCTTTCAAGTGCACTGCTTGGGCCAAAAATGGGCTCTTTAAATCGTCGTGCTACTTTCTGTTTAGGACCTCTGTATCTTGCCATTTTATTCTACTTTAATAATTATACTCTTCTTCTTTTGGGAGGACGGCATCCGTTGTGCGGTATTGGAGTACGATCTTTGATCGAAGTAACCTCGAGACCACTTGTTGCCAGCGCACGTATTGCAGACTCCCTGCCTGACCCGGGACCTTTTACAAATACTTCAACTTTACGCAGCCCCATCTCATATGCCGTAGTTGCAGCAGTTTCTGCACTTACCTGAGCGGCATAAGGAGTATTCTTTCTTGATCCCTTAAATCCTTCTCTTCCGGATGATGACCATGAAAGTACGTTTCCGTTAGCATCTGTAATACTAACAAGAACGTTATTGAATGATGCTTTTATAAAAGCCATTCCGTTCGGGTCGGTAACCTGCTTTCTTTTTTTTCTTCTTGCCGACTTATCGGCACCTTTTTTGGGTCGTTTTGCCATTTTAAAATTCAGTTATATTATTTTTTAGCCATCTTTTTACCGGCTACAGTTCTTCGCTTGCCTTTACGTGTTCTAGCATTTGTTTGGGTACGCTGGCCTCTTACAGGCAGTCCTTTTCTGTGGCGTACTCCGCGATAACTTCCGGTTTCAATTAACCGGCGGATGTTTGCATTAACTTCAGTTCTGAGTGCACCCTCTACTTTGAGGTCATTTTCAATCACTTTTCTCAGCGCAGCAACCTGTTCTTCATTCCAGTCGGCTACTTTGATGTTGTGATCGATTCCAGCATCATCAAGGATTTTTTTGGCTGTGGTTTTCCCAATGCCAAAAATATATGTCAGGCTAATAATGCCTCTTTTCTGTTTCGGTAAATCAACTCCAGCAATTCTTGCCATAAATATATTCCTATTTTACCCTTGTCTTTGTTTATGACGAGGATTCTTTTTGTTAATTACGTATACACGTCCCTTACGTCGGACAATTTTGTCGTCTGAACTTCTTTTTTTAACTGATGATTTAGTTTTCATCGGTAATACCTTTTTTGATTACTTATATCTGTAAGTTATTCTGCCTTTAGTTAAATCATACGGAGACATTTCAACCTGAACTCTGTCACCTGGTAAAATTTTGATGTAATACATTCTCATCTTACCGGAAACATGAGCTAAAATTTCGTGCCCGTTGTCCAATTCAACTTTAAATTGAGCATTTGGTAATGCTTCTAAAATTTTTCCGTCTTGCTTTATCGGCTCTTGTTTAGCCATAATGCATTAATACGTTTCTAAAATTTCATTTTTAGTGATCTCAGCAATATAATCAAAAGTACTGAGAATTTCAGCCTCTCCTTCGCGAACAATTACATCGTGTTCGTAGTGAGCTGACATACTTCCATCGGCTGTTTTTATTGTCCAGCCGTCTTTTTCGGTTTTAACCCGCCAATCTCCCATTGTTATCATAGGCTCGATTGCAAGTCCCATTCCGGTTCTTAATCTTGGTCCCCTTCCCGGTTTTCCAAAATTTGGTATCGAAGGATCTTCATGCATGCTTCGGCCAATTCCATGGCCAACAAGATCTCTTACAACACCATAATCAAATTTTTCACAGTACGACTGTACGGCATGACTTATGTCACCAACTTTGTTGCCATGCACAGCTTGATCAATTCCTTTATAAAGCGACCTGAGAGTAACGCGTAATAACTGCTTTGTTTCCTCATCTGTGTCGCCGGCGATAAATGTGAATGCGTGGTCTCCAAAAAATCCATCTTTTTCAACTCCGCAATCAACTGAAACTATATCACCTTCATTCAAAACTCTTGTGCCCGGAATTCCATGTACAACTTCATCATTTACAGAAATACACAATGTGGCAGGGAATGGATTAGATCGACTTCCATACCCTTTAAATGCCGGGCGGCCATTGTTTTTTACAATAAACTCCTCTGCAATTCTGTCGAGCTTACCTGTCTGAACACCCGGCTTTAGTTCCTTCGCAACTTCTGCCAGTGTACGTGAAACCAGCTGTGCAGCTTCACGCATTTTTTCGATCTCAGACTCACTCTTCAGATACACCATTACATGCGTCTGCGACCTTTGATCTTACCGGTTTTCATAAATCCATCGTAATGACGCATCATCAGGTGGCTTTCTATTTGCTGGAGGGTATCCAGTGCCACACCCACAATAATCAACAAACTTGTTCCACCGTAGAACAATGCAAAGCCAGGAGTAACCCCCATCCTTGCAATAATTGCAGGTAAAATAGCTACGAATGACAGGAACAGAGATCCCGGCAGCGTAATTTTTGTCAAAATATTATCAATAAACTCTACGGTTTGCTTACCTGGTCGCACACCGGGTATAAACCCACCCTGGCGCTTCATGGTATCTGCCATCTCCTTCGGGTTAACAGCAATAGCTGTATAGAAAAATGTGAAAAACACACAGATAATAAAGAAAACAACCGAATAGGTTAAACCCGTGAAATCGGCCGACCACATTGTTAAGAACTGGACTGTTTCGTTCTCGGGGAAAAAGGTTCCGATCGTGCTTGGGATAAACATGATTGACTGCGCAAAAATAATCGGCATAACACCAGCAGCATTAACCCGCAACGGCAGATACTGTGTTGTACCTCCATAAACTTTTCGGCCCACCACACGCTTTGCATACTGCACCGGTACTTTTCTTGTTCCCTGGGTTAACAGCACACATGATGCAATAACAAGAATCAATCCGGCTAGTTCCACAATCATAATGATCGCATTGTTTGTAACCGAGATCTCATTAATTAACGCTGTTGGCAGCGCAGCAATAATACCGATCATAATCAGAATTGAAATACCGTTTCCAATCCCGCGATCCGTAATTCGTTCACCCAGCCACATCACAAATGTGGTACCTGCTGTCAATACTACAATAGCTGTAAAAATAAATGCTGGTGTACTTACAACAATAGCATTTGGTGAAGTCGCTAAAAGGTTAATTCCAAATCCGATAGCCTGAACAGCAGTAATACCTACAGTTCCGTAACGCGTTAGACGATTTATTTTTCTTCGCCCTTCTTCACCTTCGCGTTGCAGCTTCTGGAAATAAGGAACAGCTGCACCCATCAACTGAATGATAATTGCAGCGGTTATATACGGCATAATACCTAATGCAAAAACTCCGGCCCTTGAAAATGCCCCGCCAACAAAAAGGTCAAAAAGACCCATAAGGCTTGAGGCATCACCGGTTTCGGCGGTGAGCATACTTGCATCAACACCCGGCATGGTTACATAGGCACCTATTCTATAAACCATCAAAACACCAACTACATAAAGTATCCGGTTCCTGAGGTCTTCGATTTTAAATATATTTCTGAAATTTTCTATTATACTCATCAGGTATTATGGACTGAATATCTTTGAGATGATTATTTAATCAGTGTTAATGATCCGCCGGCTGACTCAACTTTTTCTTTGGCTGATTTGCTTACAGCATGTACCTCAATTGAGATCTTCTGAGTCAATTCGCCGGTTCCAAGCAGCTTTACAAGATCCTTGTCGTCTGCAAGTCCTGCATCAACAATATCCTGAATTGTAATAGTATCGGTTAATTTACCGGCCTCGATAAAGTTCTGTACTTTTTCGAGGTTTAGTGCCTGGTATTCAGTTCTGAAAGGATTTGTAAATCCAAACTTTGGAATTCTTCTTTGAAGCGGCATCTGCCCGCCTTCAAATCCTGCCTTCACCTTTCCGCCACTTCTGGATAATTGACCGTTATGTCCTCTTCCGGATTGCTCACCCCGGCCAGAACCCTGTCCTCGTCCCACTCTTTTGCGGGATTTTCTGCCTGCTGGTGCTTTTAATTCATGTAATTTCATAATAATCGTTGGTTATAATATTTATTACCCTTCAAATACTTTGCTTACACTAACGCCTCTGCGCTGTGCAACTTCTACCGGATCTGTCAACTGTTTCAGTGCTTCATAAGCAGCTTTTACCATGTTGTGCGGGTTTGATGAACCAAGTGATTTTGAAAGAATATTCTTAACACCTGCAACATCAAGCAGAGATTTAACTGCACCACCTGCAATTACACCTGTACCTTCAGCGGCCGGTCGTAATAAAACTTTTCCGGCTCCGGCTTTGCCAACTATTGGATGATGAATGGATCCGCTTTGAGTTAAAGGTACTTTGATCAGATTCTTTTTTGCATTGTCGAATCCTTTTTGAATTGCATCTGCAACTTCATTTGCCTTTCCAAGGCCGTGGCCTACTACTCCTTCGCCATTACCAACAACCACAATAGCGTTAAAACTAAAACGGCGTCCGCCTTTAACTACTTTAGAAACCCGGTTAATATGAACCAGTTTTTCTTCGAGATTTAAATTGGCTGCCGGAATGTTATGTTTTCTTCTGATTTTAGGCATGATATAATTTGTTTTTAAAAGTCTAATCCACCTTCGCGCGCACCATCCGCTGCGGCTTTTACGATTCCATGATATTTGTATCCGCTTCTATCGAATACAACTTTGTTAATTCCCTGATCTGATGCTTGCTTTGCAAGTGCTTCACCTACAACAGCTGCTGCTTCAACCGGTTTTTTATCTTTCAATTCTTTTTGAAGATCCGGTGTCTTTGTAGACACTGTTGTGATTGTCACATTCTCACGATCGTTGATCAATTGCAGATAAATATGTTTACTGCTTTTAAAAATACTTAATCTCGGACGATCAGAAGTACCCTGGATCGTGGACCTGATCCTTCTTCGGATCTTATTTCTGCGTTCTGCTTTTTGTTTATTCTTTTTCATCTGTTTATGCTCTTATAAATTATTTAGCTGCAGATTTACCGGCTTTACGGCGTACATATTCGCCATGGTACCGAATTCCCTTTCCTTTATACGGCTCTGGTTTTCTGAGCGACCTGATTTTGGCTGCTACCTGTCCAACCAGTTCTTTATTCACACCGGTAATGATAATCATTGGGTTTTTACTGGTTTTGGTATCGATCTCGATATCAATTCCAGGTGGCGGCACAAAGTAAATTGGATGTGAGAAGCCAAGGTTCAGCTCTAATACTCCATTATTAAATGCTGCACGATAACCAACCCCGATGATTTCGAGCTTTTTGGTATATCCTTCAACAACTCCGTGTACAAGGTTGTTGATTAATGAACGATACAACCCGTGCAATGACTTCTGCTCTTTGCTGTCATCCTTTCTTTTAACCAGTACTTCAGCATCCCCTTTTTCAACAATAATGTCGGGGTGTATTCTGATTGTGCCGGTTCCTTTTTCACCTTTAACCGTTACAACATTGTCAGCATCAATCGTGAACTCGATGTTATCAGCTAAAGGTACCGGATATTTGCCTATTCGTGACATAGCTTAAAATTTCTTTTTTTAGTAAACAGTGCAGAGAAGCTCTCCGCCAACTTTTAATTTTCGTGCTTCTTTATCAGTCATCACTCCCTTCGAAGTGGATACGATAACAATGCCCAGTCCATTGTAAGCCTGTGGTATATTTTCATTTGAGCTATACTTTCTTAAACCGGGTTTTGAAACACGTTTTAACTCTTTGATTACAGGTTGTCCATACGCATCGTACTTTAAAAACAGACGCAATATTCCCTGTTTGTTGTCTGTGATATCGATGTACTTGTTCACATAACCTTTATCAACAAGAATTTTGGTCATAGCCCGCTTCAGCTTTGATGCAGGTATATCAACTCTGCGGTGTCCTGCCTGCTGGGCATTTCTGATACGTGTTAAATAATCTGATACTGGATCGCTTTGCATTTTTTTATTCCTCTAAATTACCAACTTGCCTTTCTGATGCCGGGAATTTTTCCGCTTAGTGCCAGCTCCCGAAATTTAATTCTGGACACACCATATTTACTTACATAACCTCTTGAACGACCGGTTATGCTGCATCGGTTTCTGACGCGTGTAGGACTCGCATCCCGCGGCAGTTTTTGCAGTGCTTCGTAATCGCCGGCTTCTTTAAGCTCACGTCTTTTTTCGGCGTACTTATCAACTGTTCGTTTTCTTTTTTCGTTACGTGCTATCCAGGATTTTTTAGCCATTGGTTTACTGTACTTTCTGGTTCAAATTCATTTCTTAAATGGCATTCCAAAGTGCGAGAGAAGCGAAAAAGCTTCTTCATCAGTCTCAGCGGATGTAACAAAAGTTATATCCATGCCATGTACTTTACTAACTTTATCTACATCAATTTCAGGAAAAATGGTGTGTTCCTTAACTCCCATTGTGTAGTTACCTCGCCCGTCAAAGCTCTTGTTAGGAACACCCTGAAAGTCGCGGGTTCTCGGCAGTGCAAGGTTAACAAGTCTGTCGAGGAATTCGTACATAATTTTTCCGCGAAGTGTAACTTTGCATCCAATTTCCTGCCCTTCTCTTAACTTAAAGTTAGAGATCGATTTTTTGGCTTTGGTTTTAACGGGTCGTTGTCCGGTTATTGCACCGATATTGTCAACGATTGTATCAAGTGCTTTGGCGTCATTAATTGCATCGCCATAGCCTACATTAATTACAATCTTCTTTAATTTTGGTACACCCATTACGTTTTCGTAGTTAAACTGTTTCGTAAGTTTTTCTACGATTTCGTCTTTGTATTGTGTATATAATCTTGCTTCTGCCATTCCTATTCAGAATTATTTATCTAAAATTTCACCGCTGTCTTTTGAATACCGAACCCAACGTCCGCCGCCTTCTTCTTCAATACGCTTCCTTCCAATTCTTGACGGTTCGTCGGTAGTTGGATCAATTACCATCAGGTTAGAGGCATGAACAGGTGCTTCTCTTTTTAAACGACCACCCTGAGGGTTTTCCTGTGAAGGTTTATCGTGGTGTGTTCTCATGTTTATTCCTTCAACAAGTACTTTCTCTCGTTTAGGATAAACTGCCAGCACCCGGCCTCTTTCACCTTTATCGTTACCTGCGATGACGAATACTTCGTCACCTCTTTTAATATGTAATTTTCTTTTTTTGTTGTACTTACGTGGCATAACGCTAATCTTTAAAGTACTTCAGGAGCCAGTGAAACAATTCTCATGAAATTTCTTTCACGGAGTTCCCGCGCAACGGGACCAAAAATACGTGTTCCTACCGGTTCATTTTCCTTGTTAATAATTACTGCCGCATTTTCATCAAACCGGATATAACTTCCATCCTTACGGCGAACTTCTTTCTTGGTTCTGACAATAACAGCTTTAACTACTTCCCCTTTCTTCACATTACCACCGGGTATTGCAGTTTTTACTGAGCATGAGATGAGGTCACCGATCCGGGCATATCTTCTGCGAGAATCACCCAGTACTTTAATACACATGACCTTTCGTGCACCGCTGTTGTCAGCAACATTTAGTGTAGATTGTGTTTGAATCATTGGAATTTCCTACAGATTGATCGTTACTTTGCCCTTTCGATAACTTCAACCAAACGCCATGATTTTCGCTTTGAAAGCGGGCGGGTTGACATTATTAGTACTGTGTCACCAATGTTGGCATCATTCTTCTCATCGTGTGCCATGTATTTGGTGGTTTTTGTGATAAACTTACCGTAAACAGCATGTTTAATCTGCCTGTCTACAGCTACTGTTATACTTTTATCCATCCGGTTGCTTACAACCCGACCGGTTCTGGTTCTTCTTTGTGCTCGTTCTGCTTGTGCCATATCGTTATTCAGCACCTTTTTTTTCATTAATAATCGTAATTAAACGGGCGATTTCGCGGCGTGTATTTTTGATACGTGCCGGGTTTTCAATTTGCCCTGCAATAGCTTTATTGAATCTAAAATCAATTAAAGCCTCTTTTTCATCTTTTAGCCTTGCTTCAAGTTCAGCAAGTGACAGATCACGCATTTCATGTGCTTTCATAATCAATTCCCCTTGTTATGCTCCGTCGTAATCTCTACGCTTCACAAATTTAGTTTTAATCGGAAGTTTATGTGACGCACGTCGTAATGCTTCCTGTGCTTTATCTTCACTAACTCCTGCAATTTCGAACAAAATTCTGCCGGGCTTAACTACAGCAATAAAGTGATCAAGTGCTCCTTTACCCTTACCCATTCTGGTTTCGGCAGGTTTTCTGGTAATTGGCCTGTCGGGGAAAATTCGAATAAAGGTTTTTCCATCACGCTGAAGACTTCTGGCAATTGCCACCCTGCAAGCTTCTATTTGCCGAGATGTAATAAACTTTGGTTCAAGTGCCTTAAGTCCAAAACTTCCAAATGCTAATTGGTTACCTCTGTTGGAGTTTCCCTTAAGTTTGTCTCTATGGACACGCCTTCTTTTTACTCTTTTGGGTTCTAACATTGTTCAGATACCGTTTATTAGTTTCTGCTTTTTCTTTTAGAGCGGCCCGAAGATTTTCTTCTTCCGCCACTACGCTTACGCTGTGGTTCACTTTCGCCCTGGCTTTGTTGTGAACCCGGGGTCAGATCTACATCACCAATAATTTCTCCTTTGAAAATCCAAACCGACACACCAATTGATCCGTAAATGGTATTTGATGTGGTGTTTGCATAATCAATATCAGCACGCAGTGTATGCAGAGGCACACGTCCTTCTTTATACTGCTCGGTTCGTGCCATTTCAGCACCGCCAAGTCGTCCTGCGCACTTAATTTTAATTCCTTTAGCTCCCATTCTCATTGCAGATGAAATAGCGGTTTTCATCGCTCTTCTGAATGATACACGAGCCTGAAGCTGCTGTGCGATATTCTGCGCAACAAGGCTGGCGTCCAGCTCAGGGCGTTTAATTTCGCTCACATTAATTTGAACTTCTTTATTGGTAATTTTTTTCAACTCTTCGCGAAGAAGCTCAATTTGCTCTCCGCCCTTACCAATAATTACACCCGGACGCGATGTATTCAGTGTTAAAAGAATACGCTTAGGTGTACGCTCAATTACTACATTAGAAAGACCTCCGTTACGGAGACGGGCTGCGAGATATTCACGCAATTTGTTATCCTCCAAAAGCATTTCCGGTTGATTCTCTTCGGAATACCAGTTGGAGTCCCAGCCTTTTATAATTCCAAGTCTAAGTCCTGTTGGATTGGTTTTTTGTCCCAAAATTCTGCTCGTTTAAGCTTCAGTTACTATTTCATCTTCTTGTTTAGCTACCACAACAGTTATGTGGCTGCTTCGCTTGTTAATGCGATGTGCACGTCCCATAGGAGCGGGCTGAATTCGCTTTAACGTTACACCTTCGTCTACATAAATTTCTTTGATGTAAAGCAGTTCGTTGTCCAGTCTTTCTTCCTCGAACTTATCGCGGATGTTTGCAGAAGCTGATTTAATCACTTTTGCAACATCGTATGCAGTCCCTTTTTTTGTGAATTCGAGCTGTTTTAGCGCACGATCTACTCGTTCACCACGAACCAAATCAGCAACCAGGCGAATTTTTCTTGCCGGCTTTCTTAAATGTCTTTGAACAGCTCTTGCTTCAAATTTTTGAGTTTCCATCAAAACTTTCCTTTCTAATTATTTAGCTTTCTTAATCGGGTGGCCCCTGAACGTTCTTGTAGGTGCGAATTCTCCAAGCTTATGACCTACCATATTGTCAGTGATATAGACAGGTATAAATTGCTTGCCATTATGTACAGCAATTGTAAGCCCAATAAAATCTGGAGTGATCATTGAACTTCTTGACCATGTTTTAATCACTTTTTTCTTTCCGCTCTCATTCATTTCATCAACTTTACGCTGAAGTTTATAATGAACAAAAGGCCCTTTTTTTAGTGAACGAGGCATACTTACTTAGCTTTTTTAGTTTTTCTTCGTTTAACAATGAATTTGGAAGACAGCTTTTTTCTGTTTCTGGTCTTCTTCCCTTTCGAGGCCTGGCCCCATGGTGAACGCGGATGTCCGCCTGATGCCTTACCTTCGCCACCACCCATTGGGTGATCAACAGGGTTCATTGCAACACCCCTTGTTTGCGGACGCCGGCCAAGCCACCTGTTTCTTCCTGCTTTTCCTTTTGTTGTATTAAAATGATCCGGATTACTTGTAGCACCTACAGTAGCAATACAGGTACCTAAGATCATTCGGGTTTCTCCTGAAGGAAGTTTAACAGTTACATACTTTTCCTGCTTAGCAACCAGCTGGGCAGCAGTTCCTGCACTTCTGCAGAGTTGTGCGCCTTTTCCTGGCTGTAATTCAATGTTGTGAATAGTAGTACCTGACGGCATATTTTTCATTGGCATTGCATTACCAACATCGGGCGCAACAGCTTCACCGCTGATCACAGTATCACCTACCGACAATCTGTTCGGTGCAATGATATATCTTTTCTCACCATCAGCATAAGCCAAAAGTGCTATTCTTGCTGATCGGTTTGGATCATACTCGATTGTTTGAACTTTAGCGGGGATGTCAAACTTGTTTCGCTTAAAGTCAATTATTCTGTGCTTGCGTTTGTGCCCGCCGCCTCTGTGACGCGATGTTTTTCGTCCGCGATTGTTACGGCCGCCGCTTTGCTTTTTCCCTTTAGTAAGGGACTTTAACGGCTTGTCAGTGGTTACATCATCAAAAACAGGAGCAATCCTGTGACGCTGGCCGGGTGTAACTGGTTTTAATTGTCTTGTAGGCATTTTATTCTCTTAGTTTAAACTTCACTGAAGAAATCAATTTCGCCTTCTTTAAGCGAAACTATTGCTTTTTTCCAAACTGCACTTCGTCCGCTTATAAATCCGCTTTTTGTAAAACGGCCTTTTGGCTTCGAAGGAACAATTATTGTATTTACCCGGGCAACTTTTACTCCGGGATATCGCTCTTCAATGGCTCTTTTTATTTCCGGTTTTGTTGCAGTTTTCTGCACTTTAAAAGCATACTGCTGATGCTCTTCCTGCAAACGTGTTAATTTCTCGGTAATAAGCGGTTGAATTAAAATACTCATGCTGCGGCCTCTTCAACTTTTTGTGAAAAACTGTTTTCAAGTACTTCAATTGCACTATTTTGAATTAACAGCACATCACAATTCATGATTTGATATGTATTTGGCAAATTGCCGGCCAATACATCTACTCCCGGAATGTTGCGGGCAGACTTATAAACATTTTTGTCTGATTCAGCAGTTAAAATCAACACTTTTTGTCCGGTCAATTCTAATGCATCAAGAAGTTCAATTACCTTCTTTGTTTTTGGCACTTCGTATGAAAAGTCTTCAACAATCTTAATGGACTTTTCTGCTGCCTTCAGAGATAGAGCAGATTTTCTTGCGAGCCTTTTAGCTTTTTTAGTTAAGCGCACTGTGTATGTGCGTGGCTTCGGTCCAAAAACTGTACCACCACCTTTCAGAAGAGGTGAACGGATTGAACCTCTTCGGGCCATACCGGTACCTTTCTGCTTATATGCTTTTTTACCGCCGCCGCGAACTTCTCCGCGTTCTTTAGTGCTGGCAGTACCTTGTCGCTTATTGGCAAGGTATCTTCTAACATCTTCATACAAAACAGTTTCATTTGGCTCGATGCCGAAAATCAGATCGTCAAGATCTGCTTTTTTGCCACTGCTTTTTCCGTCAGTTTTATAGATAGTTAATTTCATCAGGATACACTCTGTGATTTATTGTGAATTAATACGTATCCGCCGTTTGGTCCGGGAACACCACCGGTTACAAGAACCATGTTAGTATCCGGATAAATTTTTGCTATAGATAGATTTCGAATCTTTGTTCTTTTATTTCCAGAACGGCCGGCCATTTTCATTCCTTTAAAAACTCTTGAAGGATCTGAGGCCTGTCCAATCGCACCAGGAGCACGCTCACGGTTGTGCTGGCCGTGTGTTTGGCCTCCAACACCTGAGAAGTTATGGCGCTTTACCACACCTGTAAATCCGGTTCCTTTCGAAACACCAACTACATCTACGCGGTCGCCAACTGAAAATACATCTTCAATGTTCAGCTCATCACCTACTTCAAAACCTTCTGGAATGAAGTCGCGAAATTCACGCACCATTTTTTTAGCACTTACATCTGCCTTTTCAAAATGACCCGACAGTGCTTTGGTTACTGATTTCTCTTTTTTGTCAAATGCTGCAAGCTGAACGGAATTGTATCCGTCGGTTTCTTCTGTTTTAATTTGAGTAATTGAACAAGCGGGTACTTCGATAACTGTAACTGCGATACTGCGGCCCAGCTCATCAAATACACTTGTCATTCCTACTTTTTTTCCGATTAAACCCTTCATGGTATTTCCTGGAATTATCTTACACTTTAATTTCTACATCCACACCCGACGGCAGCTCAAGCTTCATGAGCGCGTCAACTGTTTGTGAACCGGTTGAAAGAATGTCGATCAAACGTTTGTGTGATCTGTATTCAAACTGTTCGCGTGACTTCTTATTCACATGAACAGAACGGTTAACAGTAATGATGCTTTTATTTGTAGGCAGCGGTATCGGTCCCGACACAACTGCCCCTGTTGATTTAACAGTTTGAATAATTTTTTCAGCTGATTTATCAATCAGATTGTGATCGTATGATTTCAGCTTAATTCTAATCTTCTGTTGTGTTGCCACGTGTTATACTCGTTTAGTCTTTAATTTTTGATACTACACCGGC
>SLAU01000091.1 GCA_007126675.1 Balneolaceae bacterium | reverse complement strand
TTGTGCCAACAGTGAAGTCGGCATTATCAGAGCTTATGTCGCTTACCTCTAAAAATCCGTTGCCTGTATTTTCAACGGTGATGAATAGCGATTCTGAAACATCTTCGAATACTTCACCAAAATTGAGCGATTCCGGGCTCACGGCAATACCTGGAATTCCGGATACATTCATAGTTGCAGGCACTTCTACAATTGGGTTCTGTGGATCATTACTGCTGATTACAAGCTGATCCTCAAAGGTACCGGCAATAAATTCTGAACCATCAAAAGTTACATTTATGATTTGGCTGTCGCCGGCGGGAATTGAGCCCTCGGTAATATCAACACTCAGGAAATCTCCGCCAACAAATCCGGCAGAAAATGAAACTGCAAGACCATCTTCGATATAATCAGTGTTGAATGCAACCTGCAGCCCATCGGTACCGTCTGCATTTTCAATTCCAACAGTACTGGCATTTACCGCACCATCCATGCTTTCATATTGATAAACTACTGTCCCATTTTGATACAAAATTGCCTGGAATGTCATTGATGAACCTGATGCAAACGACTTAACCACATCAGTCCATTGCAGAATAAGACGATTATTCGATTCATCATGAAATTTGTACACAGTCCCCTGATCCCTCATATCAAGATCATCCCAGAACACTGCGAGCAGATTATTGGGTTCATCTGTACTGGGAATTTCAAGGTTAGAAAAGCCCAAACCTGAAAAGTCACTGAATGTAATCCATCCGTTTACAGAAATTGTGGCCGTACTATGATCTTCACCATAAAAATTGAAGTCAAATGGTAAATCAATAGAGGTGTTGTCATCCCATGTTCCGGATAGTTCAGAAATTTCTTCACCTATTTCGGAAATATCGGTCCATGAAAAACTTGGTCCTCCCGGCTCATTACTATCGATCCAGCTGTATCCGAACTCATCGGGACCACCGGCTCCAAGAAGCACCGGGTGACCGGTTCTGTAATCATCTTCACCTTTTTGAAGATTTACATTCGAATATTTTTTTGACGTTTCATTTTTGGTTATACCCGGAGTACTCAACAATTGCATAGCTGCAAAATCGGGAAATGAAAAATCGAGCGGGCCATCACCTTCGTTAAGAATTGTCAATTCTACAGTCTCGGTAATATCACCCGTTACATTGGCTTCAAGCGATTCCGGATTCACTGCAATTGATGGAACTTCTGTTCCATTTCCTGACAAATTAACTACAGCATCACCTCCCGGATCATCACTTACAATCGTTAATTCAGATTCAAATGAACCAAGTGTTTCGGGCGAAAACGTAACATTTACATCAATTGATTCTCCAGGAATAAGTTCAAAGCTTCCGCTAACGTCGGCAGTAAATGCATTATCTCCAATATCCATAGAGGATACATTTAAAACTGCGGTTCCCTCATTTGCCATGTTAAATGACAGTGTGCTGCTTTCATTCTGGAACACATTTCCGAAGTCCAGCTCTGTTTCTGATAAAACAAGATCGGGTTCCCCACCTTCAGTTTGCATATTAAGCTCAATGCTCTTGGAAGGATTACTCAGATCGTTGCTTCTCAATGAGGTACTGCCAGTATAAAAACCGGCAACAATTTCGGTAGCATCAAATGTTACAGTTACTTCTACATCTTGTCCAACTTCAATACTGCCTGAAGACGGACTAATATCACTGATAAACTGAGGAGCATCAACTGCACCAACAAGACCAATGGAACCGGTCCATGAACTTAAGCCACCTGAAAGCCAGCCATGACCTATAAATACATGGATGTCCTCCATATTAAGGGCTTCACTTAATTCAACCGTGGTTTGTACAGGAGTTCCCGGAGCAGATGAATCACCGGTTCCCCATGGAATTCTGGTACCTGACGGGCCTATTTCAGTAAATCCTCCAACTTGTAATACGATATTGTCTTCGGATAATTCACTGTCAGAAGTAAATAATACTGCAAAATCACTGGCATATGTAAAATCCGGAGCAAAGTCTAAAATGAAATCGGCTTCAACAGCAGTTAATTCGCCTGTATACCCTTCGCCGGTTACATCGAAAAACTGACCGCCGCTGGCTTCTAATTCTTCAAATTCTATAACAACATCTGCTTCACTAAGTAGTGCGGCAGGTGGAGTATCTAAAGATCGTTCAGATTCGAATTCATTTATTACTCTTCTTTCAAGAGCAGTCGGGTTATCAATCAGTCCATTTTGATGGCGATCAATAATTGATCGGTTGCGTGCTTCTCTTTCCGTTTCCTCTGTTCTTTCTACATCAAGATTAGTTCTAAGCGGAATTGAGTTAGATGCGGTTAGAACACCATTATTCGCAAACGACGGAAATGTGAAAGTAAGAAGTCCTTCACCTACATTCGAAATCGTAAGAGTTTCCTGTTCGGTTGAACCGATCTCAACGGTTGAAGTAAGTGACTCAGGATCAACCGATATCGCAGGTGAACCATCAGTAGTTGCTACAACCACATTCGAAATATCCGAAACGTTTGTAAATACATCCCGCGATTTGATAGCGAAATAATATTCTGTTTGCGGACTAAGTCCTGTAACAAGCACACTTTGTGTTTCGCCTGCCATTGCAGGAATTGGCATATTTTCAAACTCGGTGGCATCCTCAAAATTTTCTTCGGTTATCAGTTCTTCCGAGTAGCGTAATTCGTATCTGAATGCCTGCCCCTCATCGCCACTGCTTCCGGGGGCTGTCCATGAAAGTGGTATCGCATTTTCTGCAGGAAGTCCATCCTGAACAAGATCTGTAATTGCGGCCGGTGGCACTCCATCATCTTCTTCAAGCGATCTGAATGCGTTGAGGCGACCACTTCCTAACTGATCTACAAAATTCGGATTTTGCGCATCTATGTTATCAGTGGTTGCTAATACTCTTGCTAATACATCTTCATTTGTGAGGCCCGGATATCTTGAAGCAACAAGACCTATCACACCAGATACGTGCGGTGCTGCCATTGATGTTCCCCAGTAAAAATTGGCCCCATAGTTATTACCTGGCAATGTACTTACAACGTGATGACCCGTATCACCACCCGGGGCTGTAATATCGATCCAGTCGCCGTAATTCGAGTAACTTGCTTTTTGATCGTTGTGATTAGAAGCAGCAACAGCAACAACCGGCTCATAAAAT
Organism: Balneolaceae bacterium; assembly: GCA_007126675.1. GTDB lineage: Bacteria > Bacteroidota > Rhodothermia > Balneolales > Balneolaceae > SLAU01. The sequence continues at coordinate 1,207 of SLAU01000091.1, read as the reverse complement.
CCTGGATAGTAATCTGCACTTGAGTTACTGTTACCGGCTGCAAATACTACAATACCTCCCTCAATAGGGCCAACTGCATCACCATTCTCATCATAGCCTGCAAATTCAATAAAATAATCGATTGCATCCAGAACTGCCTGTTCAACGGCACCCGGACTGGTATAGCCCCAGCTGTTTTGTGAAATCACAGCACCGTTATCGGCTCCATAAACAATGGCTTCAGCGAACCCACCGGTATTTACAGCAAATGTTCGGCCGGTCATAATTCTGACTCCATTACCTGAACCATCTCCGCCGGCAACCCCGGCAACACCTATATCATTATTATTTTCTGCGGCTACAGTACCTGAAACATGGGTACCATGTCCGTTGGTATCTGTGATGTTTGTATTGTTATCACCAAAATTCCATCCATGGATATCACCATCATACCCGTTTTCAGGTCCGGGTACCGGATTTACCCAAAGCATATTTTGAAGGTCTTCGTGATCCGGGTCAATACCACTGTCAATTACACTTACAATTACATCAGGACTTCCGGTTTCAATTTCCCAAGCCTGGAACATGCTTATATCCGCACCGGCTGCTCCGCCTGTTTGTCCGGTGTTATTATAATGCCACTGATCTTCTAAAAGCGGATCAGAAAAATCAGATTGTGTTGAAATTCCATTACTAAATTCAATTAAGTCATCGATCAATAAATTTGAATCGTATAACTCTTTAGTAAGCTTATGTTCAGAAATTTCAACTTCTGGCAGGCCTCTGTAAGCCTGAACGATCTGTTCGGTTGGTGAATCGGAATCAAATCTGATTTCGTACCATCTGTCCAAACCAAACCTTGCATGGCGTTCAGCAAATCTTGGATTTGTTGGAAACAAAGGTTCCATTGTAACGGCACTAAATTGAGCGTTAAGTGCATTTAGTGAAGGGATACCGGTTAAACTCACATCACCGGTTTCTTTTACCATGAGTGATTGTTTGGCATCGTGATCTATTTTAACTCTGATAATTCCTTCGTGCCATTCTCTGTCTGCAGAGTTTTGGGCAAATAAATTATCAAAGCCGCCGGTAAATAAAATTACGATGGATAGAAATACAGAAATGAAAAAGCTGCGTATCGTTGAGATCATATAGAATTGTTTTTAACCAAACAGTAAATGGTTTTTGCATTGATGCGAACAACATAAGAAAAGCTGCAAATACCCTT
>SLAU01000012.1 GCA_007126675.1 Balneolaceae bacterium | reverse complement strand
TTGTGCCAACAGTGAAGTCGGCATTATCAGAGCTTATGTCGCTTACCTCTAAAAATCCGTTGCCTGTATTTTCAACGGTGATGAATAGCGATTCTGAAACATCTTCGAATACTTCACCAAAGTCGAGCGATTCAGGGTTTACAGCAATGCCCGGAATTCCGGTTACATTCATTGTTGCGGGCACTTCTACTATCGGGTTCTGAGGGTCGTTACTGCTAATTACCAGCTGATCCTCAAAGGTACCGGCTATAAATTCTGAGCCGTCAAAAGTTACATTAATAATCTGGCTGTCACCGGCGGGAATTGAGCCTTCGGTAATATCCACACTCAGGAAATCTCCGCCAACGAAACCGGAAGAGAATGAAACTGCAAGACCATCTTCGATATAATCAGTGTTGAATGCAGCCTGTAACCCATCGGTACCGTCTGCATTTTCAATTCCTACGGTACTGGCATTTACAGCGCCAACCATGTTTTCATACTGATAAACTATTGTACCATTTTGATACAAAATTGCCTGGAATGTCATTGATGAACCTGATGCAAACGACTTAACCACATCAGTCCATTGCAGAATAAGCCTATTATTCGATTCATCATGATATTTGTACACCGACCCCTGATTTCTCATATCAAGATCATCCCAGAATACTGCAAGTAAATTATTTGGTTCTTCTGCACTCGGTATTTCCATGTTAGAAAAACCCATACCTGTAAAGTCACTGAATGTTATCCATCCGTTTACAGAGATTGTTGCCGTATTATAATCTTCACCATAAAAATTGAAATCAAATGGTAAATCAATAGAGGTATTATCATCCCAGGTTCCGGATAGCTCGGAAATTTCTTCACCTATTCCGGAAATATCAGTCCATGAGAAACTTGGTCCTCCCGGCTCATTACTGTCGATCCAACTGTATCCGAACTCATCAGGACCACCGGCTCCAAGTAGCACAGGATGACCGGTTCTGAAATCATCTTCACCTTTTTGAAGGTTTACACCTGAATACTTCCTGGTCGTTTCATTTTTGGTTATTCCCGGAGTACTCAACAATTGCATAGCTGCAAAATCGGGAAATGAGAAATCGAGCGGTCCATCGCCTTCATTAAGAATTGTCAGCTCAACAGTTTCGGTTACATCACCTGTTACATTAGCTTCAAGCGATTCAGGATTTACAGCTATTGATGGAACCTCCGTTCCGTTTCCTGACAAATTAATTACTGCATCACCTCCCGGATCATCACTTACAATCGTTAACTCAGATTCAAATGAACCAAGTGTTTCAGGTGTAAACGTAACATTTACATCCACTGATTCTCCCGGAATAAGTTCAAAGCTTCCGCTTACATCTGCAGTAAATGCATTATCTCCAATATCCATAGAGGATACATTTAATACTGCGGTTCCCTCATTCGCCATGTTAAATGACAGTGTGCTGCTTTCATTCTGGAACACATTTCCGAAGTCCAGTTCTGTTTCCGATAATACAAGATCGGGTTCTCCGCCTTCGGTTTGCATATTTAGTTCAATGCTTTTTGAGGGATTACTCAGATCATTGCTTCTCAGTGAGGTACTGCCAGTATAAAAACCAGCAACAATTTCGGTAGCATCAAATGTTACAGTTACTTCTACATCTTCTCCAACTTCAATGCTGCCTGTAGCCGGACTAATATCACTGATAAACTGAGGAGCATCAACAGCACCAACAAGGCCAATGGAACCGGTCCATGAACTTTGACCACCTGACATCCAGCCATGACCTATGAATACATAAATATCCTCCAAATCGAGGGGTTCGCTCAGTTCAATAGTTGTTTCCACGGGAGTACCAGGTGCTGAAGAATCACCCGTACCCCAGGGAATTCTTGTACCGGATGGGCCAAACTCATTTAACCCTCCAACCTGTAGTACAATAGAGTCTCCAGATAATTCACTGTCAGTAGCAAATAAAATTGCAAAGTCACTGGCCCACGTAAAATCAGGGGCAAAGTCTAAAACGAAATCGGCTTCAACAGCAGTTAATTCGCCTGTATACCCTTCGCCGGTTACATCGAAAAATTCACCGCCGCTTGCTTCCAATTCTTCAAATTCTATAACAACATCTGCTTCACTAAGAAGTCCGGCAGGTGGTGTATCTAAAGATCGTTCAGCTTCAAATTCATTAATTACCCTTCTTTCAAGTGCAGTCGGGTTATCAATCAATCCATTTTGATGACGATCAATGATTGATCGGTTTCGTGCTTCTCTTTCCATTTCCTCGGTTCTTTCTACATCAAGATTAGTTCTAAGCGGTACAGAATTTGATGCGGTTAGCACTCCATTATTTGCAAACGATGGAAATGTGAAAGTTAGAAGTCCTTCACCTACATTCGAAATCGTAAGAGTTTCCTGTTCGGTTGAGCCGATCTCAACAGTTGAAGTAAGTGACTCAGGATCTACAGATATCGCAGGTGAACCATCAGTAGTAGCTACAACCACATTCGAAATATCCGAAACGTTTGTAAATACATCCCTCGATTTAATAGCAAAATAATACTCAGTTTGCGGGGTAAGTCCTGTAACAAGAACGCTTTGCGTTTCGCCGGCCATTGCAGGAATTGGCATATTTTCAAACTCGTTGGCATCTTCAAAGTTCTCTTCGGTTATCAGTTCTTCCGAATAGCGCAAGTCATATCTGAATGCCTGCCCTTCATCACCACTGCTTCCGGGTGCTGTCCATGAAAGTGGAATTGCATTTTCAGCAGGAAGCCCATCCTGAACAAGATCTGTAATTGCGGCCGGTGGCACACCATCATCTTCTTCAAGCGATCTGAATGCATTAAGGCGGCCACTTCCTAACTGATCTACAAAATTCGGATTTTGTGCATCAATATTATCAGCGGTTGCTAATACCCTGGCTAATACATCTTCGTTTGTGAGGCCCGGATATCTTGAAGCAACAAGGCCTATCACACCAGATACGTGCGGTGCCGCCATGGATGTTCCCCAGTAAAAATTGGCACCATAATTATTATTCGGCAATGTACTTACAACGTGATGACCCGTATCACCACCCGGAGCTGTAATATCGATCCAGTCTCCGTAGTTCGAATAGCTTGCTTTTTGATCGTTGTGATTAGAAGCAGCTACAGCAACAACCGGCTCATAAAACCCCGGATAGTAATCTAAACTTGAATTACTGTTACCTGCTGCAAATACAACAATTCCTCCTTCAATAGGGCCAACTGCATCACCATTCTCATCATATCCGGCAAATTCAATAAAATAGTCGATGGCATCCAGAACTGCCTGTTCAAAAGCACCCGGTGCGGTATAGCCCCAGCTGTTTTGCGAAATCACAGCACCATTATCGGCTCCATAAACAATGGCTTCAGCAAAACCACCGGTATTTACAGCAAATGTACGGCCCGTCATAATTCTGACTCCATTTCCTGAACCATCACCACCTGCAACACCGGCAACACCAATGTCATTATTATTTTCTGCAGCTACCGTACCTGAAACATGAGTTCCATGTCCATTGGTATCTGTAATATTTGCATTGTTATCACCAAAATTCCATCCATGAACATCACCATCGTACCCGTTTTCAGGACCGGGTACCGGATTCACCCAAAGCATATTTTGAAGATCATCGTGATTCGGGTCAATACCACTGTCGATAACACTTACAATTACATCAGGACTTCCGGTTTCAATTTCCCATGCCTGGAACATGCTTATATCCGCTCCGGCTGTTCCGCCTGTTTGTCCCGTGTTATTATAATGCCACTGATCTTCTAAAAGCGGATCAGAAAAATCATTCTGAGTTGAAATTCCATTGCTGAATTCAATTAAGTCTTCTACCAATAAATTTGAATCGTATAACTCTTTGGTAAGCTTATGTTCAGATATTTCAACTTCTGGCAGGCCTCTGTAAGCCTGAACGATCTGTTCGGTTGGTGAATCGGAATCAAATCTTATTTCGTACCATCTGTCCAAACCAAATCTTGCATGACGCTCAGCAAATCTTGGGTTTGTTGGAAACAGTGGTTCCATTGAAACTGCACTAAACTGAGCGTTAAGTGCATTTAGTGAAGAAATACCGGTTAAACTTACATCACCGGTTTCTTTTACCATAAGTGACTGCTTGGCATCGTAATCAATTTTAACTCTGATAATTCCTTCGTGCCATTCTCTGTCTGCAGAGTTTTGGGCAAACAAATTATCAAAGCCACCTGTTAATAAAATTACGATTGATAGAAATACAGAAATGAAAAAGCTGCGTATCGTTGAGATCATATAGAATTGTTTTTAACCAAACAGTAAATGGTTTTTGCATTGATGCGAACAACATAAGAAAAGCTGCAAATACCCTT
>SLAU01000015.1 GCA_007126675.1 Balneolaceae bacterium | reverse complement strand
TTTCCGGGGCCGTTCGTGAGGTTTTTTAAATCACCAATTCCTCTGCGCTGTTTCATGGTTTCAATACCATCGGCCGGTTTCAACCCTCTGATCAATACTGCATCAGCGAGCCCCTCGCGGTTAGTAACTACGTTGAACAGATGATGAATTCCGTAACACAGATAAATATACGCAGTACCGGGCGGGCCATACATCACTTCAGTTCTTTTTGTTCGTAATCCGTTATTTGCATGGCAGGCTTTGTCGTTGCGTCCGCAGTAAGCTTCGGTTTCGGTGATGATTCCCGATGTAAGTTTACCATCAAACTTTGTGCAGAGCACTTTTCCCAGCAATTGTTTTGCAGCTTTTACAACATCGGAGTTGGCGAAAAATGATTCAGGCAGAATTATTCCGTTTTCCGGTTTCACGAGATCGCGGTATATGGATTGTGCTCAACAGCGGGTTGTTCTGCCATATATACATCTTCGTATGCACGGGCCATGATCGAGGTAAACACAAAAAGCGCAGCGGCATAAAACACCCATATCCCGATGATGATCAGAATTGTGTAACCCTGGTAAAAATAGCGATAGGCTGTGAGTGCATATTCCAGGTAAATACCGATACCGTACTTGGCCAGCTCAAATAAAAATGTGTAAGTGATTGCTGAAAGAAACGCCAGTGTCCGGCTCATTCTTTTCTCACTGATGTACCTGAAAATCACATAGAACAGCAGAGGAGTAAATATGATAGGTATCAGGCGAGTCAGCAGTTCTGTTATCCATCCGAGTTCGATTACAACATCTGTGTTTGGAATGGCTATAGCATCAAGCGGGTAAAGAGAGATCAGAGAAATAGCGATCGTAAAAAAGAGAAAAACACCACCTACAACACCAAAGGCAAAAAAGTTATAAACCAGTTCCATTACAGGGTGCCGGCGCTCTTCTATATCAAACACATAAAAGAATACATGCTTCATGGAATGGAATAACCCCTGAGCAACCAGCATCAAAATGATAATACCAATAATACCAAACAGGCGCCTTGCCTCAACAAGCGGCAAAATTAAATCTTCGAGAGTAACAGCACCCTGAATAATATCCCCGCCCTGGGTTTCAAAAGTAAATGACGGGAATAACTCTCTGCCGTAGCGTATCAATTCATCAAAAGCAGCATCAATCGATAAGATGTAACCCAGAATTGAGAGCAGAATTAAAACGAAAGGAATCGCGCACAGGAACAGGTTAAACGTAATAGCAGATGCGTTAAAAAAGATATCTTTTTTAAGTGCGAGTCGTCCTACAAGCCGCCAGTAGTTTTTAAACTTGTTCCAGTTATGTTCAATCATAGATTTTGTAAAATAAACGGAACCGATTATAAAGCCAACAAATAGTATTACAGATGCCGCTCAGGATTGCTTAAATTGTAGAAAAATATAGCAATACTCAAAACGGCAGAATTCGACCACCTTAATGAGTGCAAAAAAAAAGCAGACGCCGCTGATGCGGCAATACTTTAATATTAAGGAAAAACATCCCGGCACAATACTTCTATTTCGGGTAGGAGATTTTTACGAAACGTTTGCTGATGATGCTGTACAGATCAGCAAAGAACTTGGAATTACTCTCACAAAACGAAATAACGGTGGTGATCAAACACCGCTTGCAGGGTTTCCATATCATGCACTGGATACTTATCTGCCCAAACTTGTGAAGCGCGGATATCGTGTGGCAATTTGCGAGCAGACCGAAAATCCGGAAGAGGCAAAAAAAGCGGGGAAAAAAATTGTAGACCGGGAAGTTACCGAAATCACGACGCCCGGTGTTACGATGTCGGAAAAGCTGCTCAACCACAAGCGCAATAATTACATCGCATCTGTTTATTGGGCCGGCGGTACAGCAGGTGTTGCTTTTTCTGATGTATCAACCGGAGAATTTGCACTCAGCCAGGTTTCCCGAACTCAGCTCGACAGCCTTCTTCAGGCACTGCAGCCGGCGGAACTGCTGGTTCAGAAAAAACTGAAAAACAAGCTCGAAGATGAACTGAACGGCTATAACATTACGCATATCGAGGATTGGGTGTATGAAGGCGATTACGGTTATAAGCTTCTCACCGAGCATTTTAAAACCCATTCTTTGAAAGGTTTTGGAGTTGAAGAGCTGGAAATTGCCCAGGTTGCTGCAGGTTCACTGCTCTATTATATGCAGGAAACCCAGAAATCATCATTGGCCCACCTGAAGCGATTGTATGCCTACGAGAATGATGAGTATATGTCGCTGGATGGTTCCACTAAACGAAACCTGGAGCTGATATCCACGCTGCAGGAAGGGGGCTCGGAAGGTACGCTGGTTTCCATTCTGGATGAAACCTGCACGGCAATGGGCGGCCGCTTGCTGCGAAAATGGGTGATGCGTCCTCTAAAAAAAGTAAAGCAGATCCAGCAGCGCCACGAGGTTGTTGATCATTTACACAGTGATCATACAAAAAGAGATCAATTGCGTGAGGAACTGAAAGAGGTTGGCGATCTTGAAAGGCTGATCAGCCGGATCAGCGTGGGCAGAACCAATGCGCGGGATCTGCAGAACCTCCAGTTTTCACTGGCTCAGCTGCCAAAAATTAAGACGCTGATTTCAGGGTCTGATATAAAACTGCTTTCCGATATTGATAAACGCCTGAAGCTTTTAATCGATGTTCAGGAAAGGATTGAGTCGGCAATTTCTGAAGAGCCGCCGGCATCGATCAGGGATGGAGGAATTTTCAGAGACGGGTTTGATGAAAACCTGGATGAATTGCGTGAAATTGCCCGGAACGGGAAAAAGTATATTGCTCAGATAAAAGATAAACTGGCCAAAGAGAGCAAAATTCCGTCACTAAAAATCGGTTACAACAAAGTGTTCGGGTATTACATAGAGGTTACCAATACGCACAAAGATAAAGTGCCGGAGCATTTTATCCGTAAACAAACACTGGTCAATTCAGAGCGATATATCACCCCGGAATTGAAAGAAGTGGAAGAGAAAGTTCTCTCGGCCGAAGATCGCAGTAAATCATTGGAAGGCGAGCTTTTTGAAGAGCTGAGATTATATGTTGCACAATTTGCAGAAGATGTACAGCAAATCGCCGGCGCAATCGCTGAACTTGATTGCCTGCAGAGTTTCGCGGAAATATCGCATCGAAATAATTACGCGCGGCCGGAAATAAACACGGGTGATGTATTAAACATTAAACGTGCACGCCATCCGGTTGTGGAAAAAACCCTGCCCCCGGGCGAACCGTTTATTCCTAATGATATTTACCTGGACAACAGTGAATACCAGATTCTGATTATCACGGGGCCAAATATGGCAGGTAAAAGCATTATTCTGCGTCAGACAGGATTGATCGTTCTAATGGCTCAGATCGGGTGCTTTGTTTCCGCTGATTCGGCTGAGATTGGAATTGTGGATAAAATATTCACAAGAGTAGGAGCTTCCGATAACCTGGCAGCCGGTGAAAGTACCTTTTTGGTTGAAATGAACGAAGCGGCCAATATTTTGAATAACGCCACTCCAAAATCACTGATTCTGCTTGATGAAGTAGGCAGGGGTACAAGCACATTCGACGGACTCAGTATTGCATGGTCACTTTCTGAATATTTACATAACAAAGCAGAGGTGGCGGCAAAAACACTTTTTGCAACACATTATCATGAGCTGAATGAACTGGAAAGCCGCTATGAGCGGATTAAAAACTTCAATGTTCAGGTTAAAGAACATGACGGTAAAGTGATTTTCCTGCGAAAGCTGGTACGCGGCGGAGCAGATCACAGTTATGGCATACAGGTTGCAAATATGGCGGGCCTGCCGCAAACGGTAATTGAAAGGGCGAAGGAAATTTTGAAAAATCTCGAGAGCCATTCCCTGGATGTGAGTCATGAAGGAAACGGGGCCATGAAGAAAAGTGCAGTTAAAAAAGAAGCAGCACAAAAAGTGGCTCAGAAAATGGAGAAGCAGGAAGCTCTGCCTCAAATGACACTTTTCGGTTCGCAAATGGACCCCAATGTGGAAACACTGTTAAATAAACTGGAAGCGAGCGATCCGGAAAGGATGACCCCGATTGAGGCGCTTATTTTACTCAGCGAGCTGAAACGGCTGACTAAGTAACTTCGGCTAAATTTATAGTTGTACATTTGATTGAAGAAAATTGCTGACTTTATTGGTGTACCGGTACAGCTGCAACCATAACAACCTGTAATCATGGCCTTTTCCCGCAGATCATTTCTAAAAGTTTCAGGAATTATTACATCAGCCGCCGCACTTGGAGGTTTATCTCTTCTGAAAGGCTGCGCTTTTTCTCGAAACAACAAACCGTTTGGTATTCAGCTATGGTCATTAAGAGATGTGAT
>SLAU01000092.1 GCA_007126675.1 Balneolaceae bacterium | reverse complement strand
CAGCGAGGTGAGAATCGAAGTCTATAACCTGCTGGGCCGGCGTGTTGCCACCCTTGTAAACGAACGGAAGCCAGCCGGGCACCATAATGTAAACTTTGATGCCTCCGGCCTTTCCAGCGGTGTATACGTCTATCGAATCCATACCGGGGAATTTGTGCAAACAAGAAAAATGATGCTGGTGAAATAGAGATTAGCCGCCGGCCTGTTCATAAGCGGGAGCCGTAAGCCTTTTAAAAAACTCGTACCTGAAATTGAATCCAAACAAAACCACAAAAACCATGAAAAAACTAATACTCACAATCGCACTCTTTTTTTTTGATTTCCACCTCACTGGCAGCACAAGACTTTTACCTGCACGAAAACGGCGTAACCGTAAAATGTGAAAATGCCGCAGTAGGCGACACCGGCGAGGTAAATGGGGTGAGCTACACCAAGCGAAGCCGTGATCAGATTACTCCGGAAAATGCTGCAACTACGTGCACATCGGGCATTATGGATATGAGTGCTATGTTTCATGGTGCATCTGCATTTAACCAGGATATTGGTAATTGGGATGTCTCTTCCGTGACCAATATGCATACTATGTTTCGAAATGCATCTACTTTTAACCAGGATCTTGGGGATTGGGATGTGTCTTCAGTCACGCAAATGGGAGAGATGTTCTGGAATGCGAGCTCATTTAACGGAGATATAGACGGTTGGGATGTTTCTTCCGTGACCAATATGCGTGAGATGTTTTATGAAGTTTCTTCATTTGACCAGGATCTTGGGGATTGGGATGTGTCTTCGGTTACGCATATGCAACGGATGTTCTGGAATGCAAGCTCATTTAACGGAGATATATCCGGCTGGGATGTTTCTTCTGTGACCTTTATGGATGGTATGTTTCGGGGAGCTGAAGTATTTAACCGGGACATCAGCAGCTGGGATATATCTTCAGTCACTTCTATTTACTGGATGTTTTTAGATGCAAGCAGTTTTAACCAGCCGATTGGAAGCTGGGATTTTTCCGGTGTCACTGGTGGTATATCAGAGATGTTTCAGGGGGCAACGGCATTTAACCAGGATATTAGCGGTTGGGATATGTCTTCAGTTACCTCAATGAGAGGGATGTTTAAATTTGCAACTTCATTTGACCAGGACATTGGGGATTGGGATGTAAGCAGTGTAACAAATATGAGTAGCATGTTTGATGGTGCAAGCAGTTTTAACCAGGATCTAACTTCCTGGTGTGTAGAAAATATCCAGTCAGAACCATCAAGTTTTTCAACAAACAGCCCGCTGACAGAAGAAAATAAACCGGTATGGGGCACCTGCCCGGATGCAACTTCGATTGAAGCCGAAGCAATACCTGTTGCATTTTCTCTGAGGCAAAATTATCCAAACCCGTTCAACCCACACACGGTAATCGGGTATCAGCTGCCTGTAAACAGTGAGGTGAGCATCGAAGTTTATAACCTGCAGGGCCGGCGTGTAAGCACTCTTGTGAACGAACGGAAGCCTGCCGGGCACCATAACGTAACCTTTGATGCCTCCGGCCTTTCCAGCGGTATATACGTCTATCGAATCCGTGCCGGGGAGTTTGTGCAGACAAGAAAAATGATGCTGGTGAAATAGAGATGAACTGGCGGCTAATCCAATAGGACAGCCGTCAGCATCTGAAAAAGCTCATTTCTGAAATTGAAACCAAACAAAACCACAAAAACCATGAAAAAACTAATACTCAGCACTGCACTCTTTTTCTTGTTCTCTGCTTCTGTGGCGGCACAGGACTTTTATCTGCACGAAAACGGCGTAACCGTAAAATGTGAAAACGCCGAAGTAGGCGATACCGGCGAGGTGAATGGGGTAACGTACACCAAGCGAAGCCGTGATCAGATAACACCGGAAAATGCTGCAACTACATGTACATCCGACATTCTTGATATGTCCCAGCTGTTCCAGGGAGCAAATACATTTAATGAGGACATCAGTAGCTGGGATGTTTCTTCAGTTACAAATATGAGAGATATGTTTCGGCAAGCCGGCTCATTTAATGCAAATATCAGTAACTGGGATGTATCCTCAGTTACAGATATGGATGGTGTATTTTATCAAGCAGGCTCTTTCAATGCGGATATTAGCAATTGGGATGTCTCCTCGGTAATAATCATGGACAGAGTTTTTTTTAGTGCAGATTCTTTTAATGCAGACATTGGTAATTGGGATGTATCATCAGCTGGTAGTATGTCAGCAATGTTTTCAGCTGCAACCTCATTTAACCAGGATATAAGTGGCTGGGATGTTTCCTCTGTGAAAAATATGGCCGTTATGTTTAACAATGCTACATCATTTACACAGCCAATTGGCAACTGGGATGTCTCGTCGGTTACGGATATGAGAGGCGTGTTCCAATCTGCAAGCAGCTTTAACCAGGATATCAGTAACTGGGATGTCTCGTCGGTTACGAGTATGGATCGTATGTTCAGATTTGCAACTTCATTTAATCAAGACATTGGAAACTGGGATGTTTCGTCGGTAACAAATATGAATCAAATGTTCAATGGATCGTATGCATTTGATCAGGATATTGGCAATTGGGATGTTTCATCTGTTACCAATATGCGTTATATGTTTTGGGTTGCCTCAGAGTTTAACCAGGACATCAGTTCATGGTGTGTACAACATATTGCATCTGAACCAATTCAGTTTTCACTAAACAGCCCGCTGGTTGAAGAAAATAAACCGGTATGGGGTACCTGCCCGGGTGCTACATCGATGGAGGCCGAAGGTGTGCCGATTGTTTTCTTTCTGGGGCAAAACTACCCAAACCCGTTCAACCCATCCACTGTAATCGGCTATCAGCTGCCGGTAAGTAGTGAAGTGCGCGTTGAAGTTTATAACCTGCTAGGCCGGCGTGTAGCCACTCTTATAAACGAACGTAAGCCTGCCGGCCACCATAATGTAACCTTTGATGCCTCCGGCCTTTCCAGCGGTGTATACGTTTATCGAATTCGCGCCGGGGAGTTTGTGCAGACAAGAAAAATGATGCTGGTGAAATAGGGATAAGCCGCCGGCCTGTCTACGAGCAGCAGCCGTCAGCATTTCAAAAATTCACATCTGAAATTGTAACCAAACAAAAACTCAAATGCCATGAAAAAACAAATACTTAGCACTGCACTCTTTTTCTTGTTCTCTGCTTCTGTGGCGGCACAGGACTTTTACCTGCACGAAAACGGAGTAACTGTAAAATGTGAAAATGCCGAAGTGGGCGATACCGGCGAGGTAAATGGGGTAACCTACACCAAGCGTAGCCGTGATCAGATAACAACGGAAAATGCAGCAACCACATGTACATCCGGAATCGTGGATATGTCCCGATTATTCCAGGCATCCTTATTTAACGAGGACATCAGCAGCTGGGATGTAAGCAGCGTAACCACAATGTTTGAAATGTTTCGTAATGCATGGGGATTTGACCAGCCGATCGGCAACTGGGATGTTTCATCTGTCACAAATATGGGGTGGATGTTTAGTAACGCAGACGTTTTTGACCAGTTCATTGGCAATTGGGATGTCTCCTCGGTTACGAATATGAATAGAATGTTCCTCCTTGCTGGAAGCTTTAATCAGCCCATTGGGGATTGGGATGTGAGCAATGTGACGGATATGAGGTTTATGTTTTCCAATGCAACTTCCTTTGATCAGCCCATTGGCAATTGGGATGTAGGAAATGTTACAACTTTGCAAGGATTGTTTCAATGTTTTAATTGTGAAAGCATATTTAATCAGGATCTCAGCAATTGGGATGTGAGCAATGTGACAGATATGAGCTTTATGTTTGAAAACAACATAGCATTTGACCAACCAATTGGAAATTGGAATGTGGCTTCGGTAACAAGCATGCTTCACCTGTTCACTAATGCACAGGCATTTAATCAGGATATTGGCAACTGGGACGTAAGCAGTGTAACGGATATGAATTCTATGTTTTCGAATGCAACCAGTTTTAACCAGGATCTCTCTTTATGGTGTGTAGAAAACATTCCGGCAGTACCACACGGTTTTTCCTTTAACAGCCCGCTGGCTGAGGATAATAAACCCGTATGGGGCACCTGCCCGGATGCAACTTCGATTGAGGCTGAAGGAATACCTATTGTATTCTCGCTGGGGCAAAACTACCCAAACCCGTTCAACCCATCCACGGTAATCGAGTATCAATTGCCTGTAAACAGTGAGGTGAGCATCGAAGTTTATAACCTGCTGGGCCGCCGTGTAGCCACTCTTGTAAACGAGCGTAAGCCTGCCGGGCACCATAACGTAACCTTTGATGCCTCCGGCCTTTCCAGCGGTGTGTATGTCTATCGAATCCGTTCCGGGGAGTTTGTGCAAACAAGAAAAATGATGCT
>SLAU01000112.1 GCA_007126675.1 Balneolaceae bacterium | reverse complement strand
GCTGCATACGGTTTTGAATCCGCTTTATCACCTGGCCTCTTGGTTTTCTGAATCCAGCCCATCTGTATCCCATTTGTGGCAGGATCCACTGCAGAAATTCGGTTTCACGGTTTGTGCTCATTAGTTGTTATAGCGGTTTAGTATTTACAGAATAAAAATGTCAATAGGCAATAGATACCGCAACCATGAAAATATCACTCTCAGTTTTGAGCGGCAAAATTAGGTTGGAATCTTAGCTGCAGCCTGTATTTCTAAAAGTACATGGCAATTACTGAATTCAGGAGCAAGACTTACGTTGCATTCATTCAAATCTGTATTACCAATAAGAATTATAACTATCCAGGTGAAAGGATTTCATCATCTTGTCAGCGTTTTATAGCGGGTATTTCAGTAAAAAACATGATGAAGTAATTCTTCACAAAGAGAATTACAAAATTGAGTGACGGTAGTGTAACTTGATATCCTGAGCTCGATTTTCTGATTATTTACTTGACAATAATTTAAAAATTGTTAATTTGTGCAAAATTGCTGCAAAAATAATGCACTAAAATGAAAAATATTTTCACGTCAATTCTTTCGTTGACCGTGAAAATGATTTTTGATGATAGCCGCGTTCGATTTGATAATTGAAATTTATGTCAATTAGCTGTTTAAGAACTCATTTAGCTGTGCAAAGAAATACTGCTCATTAAATACAAACTTTACTTGTGGTGTAAATAAATTGCCTTCAAATACTGAGAAGCTTCAACAATAATTATTTGAAGGTTTGAACATCACAGATTTTGGTGAGGGAAGTAATACTTCTTTCACAAGCAGTTCAAATGGGCTTGTAGCATAAAAACGCCGAAATTGCTTTTGCATCAAGGATGCTTAACAATTGAATTAAGGCACAACAATTGCAAAGAGCTGGAAGCGCTTTTATTTCAAATAAAATATGTGAGTGTTTTTGCTTCCACTCAACGCTGAACCAAAAACCAAAAACAGAATGAAAACATTAAAAAATATGGCATATCTGTACAAATTGATATTTATTGGAATACTATTGAATGTTGGAATAATTGGAACAACTATTGCACAATGTCCTGATGTTGTATGGTCGGATGAGTTCGAAGGAAATCAGGTTGACACTGACAAATGGGAATTTCAAATCGGAGATGGTTGCTCAGAGGGTATTTGTGGTTGGGGTAATAATGAACTTCAATTCTATCAGGCGGAAAATGCTACTGTTTCGGATGGCTTACTCAGAATCACAGCAAAAGAACAACGGGTAAGAGCATACAGATATACATCAGCCCGATTACGCACACTGAATAAAGGTGATTTTAAATATGGCCGTTTTGAAGCCCGGATTAAAATACCGCAAGGGCAGGGTATCTGGCCTGCATTTTGGATGATGCCTACAGAGGAAGTTTATGGTGGTTGGCCTAAAAGTGGTGAGATAGACATTATGGAGAATGTGGGGCACGAATTAAAAGATGTACACGGTACCATTCACTATGGTGATGACTGGCCCAATAATCAATCAAAAGGAGTAAGATTCTCACTGAATGAAGAGCAAGGCATTTTTGCAGATCAGTTTTTTACATTTGCTATTGAAAGAGAAGAAGGGGAAATCCGCTGGTACGTAGATGATGTATTATACTCTACCATAACAGCTGATGACTTAGCTCCGTATAACTGGCCTTTTGATGAAAAATTTCACTTCATATTAAATGTTGCAGTTGGTGGCGACTGGCCCGGAGATCCTGATGGAACTACTGTATTTCCGCAGGTTATGGAAGTGGACTATGTACGTGTATATGATGGGTTTTTCCCTTCTATTTCGGGAGACCGCATTGTGTCAAATCAGGAAAATAACGTAACGTATACAGTAAATAACGTATCCGGCGGTACTTCAGTCAACTGGAGCGTTCCTGAAGGTGCCACCATAGTAAATGGTAATGGTACTTCAACTGTAACTGTAGACTGGGGTACAACAGGAGGCGATGTAATAGCATCTTTTTCAGATGGTTGTGGGTCAAAAGAGTTGAAAATCAATGTAGAAGTTGAACCACCTTTTACCTACGATTTCAGTTTTGAAAATTTTGATGATGAGGGAACCGCAGATTATATAGAATCAGATGGTACTTTGACGGTTGTTTCAAACCCTGATCAAAGTGGAATCAACACATCCTCATTAAGTGGAAAATATGAGCGCGATCAGGATGCACAATGGGATGTTATATTTTACAGTACATCAGCGATTCAGGATGCATCTGAGTATTCGTCCAGAAACAAGAAGTTTTACATGGATATATATACATCATCGGCACCGGTTGGCACGCAAATATTACTACAGCTGGAAGACAGCGGGCAGGCAGATGCTGGCAACTTCCCGGCAGGCCGTCATAGCCGGTATCAGGCATTCACAACCACACAAAATAGCTGGGAGCGCTTGGAATTCGACTTCGTTGATCAGCCGGATGCCAGTACTTCAGATTTCAATGTCGATAATATCGTAGTATTGTTCGCCCCGGATTCATTTACAGATGATATCTACTACTTCGATAACTTTGATAGCTACAAAATTGATGATGGAACAGGCGATGGTGATGATGAAACAGTTCCTGCTGCTCCAGGCAGCCTATCTGCAACCGCTGTATCTTCCAGCCAAATTGACCTCAGCTGGACGGATAATTCAACCAACGAAGATGGTTTCAGAGTTGAGCGATCAATGGATGGGAATTCATTTTCTGATATCGCCACGTTGAACGCAAACACAACCAGTTATAGCGACACTGACCTGAATGAGTCAACAACATATTACTACAGAGTACTTGCTTTTAATTCTTCAGGAGATTCTGATTATTCAAATACAGACAGTGCAACAACTCAAGCTGATGGTGATGGCGGCACCCCTACGCATGCTTATGTATCAGATATAACACTCGATACTCAAAATGCAGGTCAGGGGCGTAGAAACGGTACAGCAACGGTTACCATTTTGGATAATACCGGTAGTGCAGTTTCTGATGCAACTGTAAGTGGTACATTTTCAGGAGATTTTAATGAATCAGCTTCCGGTGTAACCGGTTCTGATGGCACAGTAACTTTGGTAACAACTAATTCTCTTAGAGGAGGAGTTAGTTTCGAATTCTGTGTAAATGATGTAAGTCACGCATCATTGTTTTATGATTCTGAAGCCAATGTAGTAACATGCAGCGACGATGAAGGAGCGAATAAAGTGGTGGACGGGTTATTTGCAGATAGTCCGGAATCCTTTGAGTTGAAGCAAAACTTTCCAAATCCATTTAATCCAACCACTCAAATATCATATACCATACCGGAAGACAGCCAGGTAAAGTTAACGGTATACAATATGTTGGGTGAGCAGGTTGCCGTTTTGGTTGATAGCTACCAGTCAGTTGGTACCCATCAGGTTACATTCGATGCCAGTAACTTATCCAGCGGTATCTATATCTATCGGCTAAATGCCGGGTCGCAATTTCAAAGCAGGAAATTGATGACAATTATTAAGTAAATCACATGTTTTGACCGGTAGCTCAACATTACAAATTCAAGAGTTACCGGTCATTTTTATATAATCTGTAGGACATATATTGCGAAGACAGAGCCTTCTATTTTTTATGAAGAAGACAATCATCTGCTTCATTACAGGCTAAAAGCACATCACATAGTTTTTGGAGTGTTTTAGCAGATACCTGTTGTTTAAATCTGTGACACTTATTCACATTTTACCTGCCTTGATACTTTTTCAACAAGCTGAATTAACTTTTTTGAAAGGCTATAACGAATTGTATTCAGCAGTTTATATTGTACACCGTTATTTATCAATCTCAACCACAATCTTTCCCAAATGCCTGCCCTCACCGAGATACTGAATCAACTCTGGGATTTTATCAAAACCATAGGGGCCGTCAATAACAGGTTTTAGTTGCCCCTTTTCTGCAAGTTCAGAAATAAGATCCAAACCTTTATTTGAATCGTGAAAGAGTACGCTGAGCTTTTTGCCGGTAAATAGCGATATCAGCCAGCCTGTCAATGCCACTTCGAGCAATCTGTACATCAATCCGCCAACGGTGATATAAGTGCCCTTTTTTTTGAGGCATCGTGCATATTTAAAAACGGACCGGTTAGATTTTGTATCAAGGATGAGAGCATATTTTTCTCCGGAATCGGTAAAGTCAACTTTCTTATAATCCAACACGTGGTCATACCCCAGCGATTTCAGCAGTTCAAGTTTTTCGCCGCTGTCGACGCCGGTTACCTTTACGTTATAACCTGAGTTCGATTCTAAATCAAGCTTAATTGGTTTGTATGGACGGGATCATATTTTATAGCCGGCTTTTTAGGAAAGAATGAGTAGGCGGCCAGCCCAGCCAGCAGGTTTGACAG
>SLAU01000216.1 GCA_007126675.1 Balneolaceae bacterium | reverse complement strand
TTTTATCGTGTAGCACTTGGTTCCGGCCAGATGCAAACCGGTAAAATGATGCTGGTTAAATAGTCCTAAAGGTTTTCAACTTATCCCATAGGTTGTCCCAAAAGAAAATCAGTTTATGAACCAGCTTAAATAATTTAGTCTTTTAATCCCTCTCTATTTTTTTAGAGAGGGATGATAGGGTGAGTCAGAAGAATAAATCTAAATTATTTAAGCGAAATTTGATGAATAATACCTTTTCGGAAAAACCTCAGGGTTTTGCTAAATCAAATTTATAGGACAGCACCGGTTTTCATCAGTTATTTGTGTTCATGCCGTAAAATTGTTATATCTGCAACCCGGCATATACTGCGAAAAAAAAACAAAGTTCATGGAAGAATCATCACTTACCACAGCAACCTGGTTTTGGCTACTTGTGCCCATGCTTGGTGTTGTTCTGCTTTCTGTCATCACCTATTTTTATGAAACCAGAAATGAGGAAGAATGAATACAGCTACCCTTACCACATTCATTTTTTACCTTATTGCATTAATCGGTTTCGGTATTGTTTTTTACCGCTATACCGATACTCTGTCTGATTACATTCTTGGTGGCCGAAATCTTGGAAGTGGTGTTACTGCTCTAAGTGCGGGTGCATCAGATATGAGTGGCTGGCTGCTATTGGGTCTGCCCGGAGCTGTTTACGCTTTTGGCCTGAACCAGATATGGATTGCTGTAGGTCTTACAATTGGAGCCTATCTAAACTGGCAGTTCGTTGCCCGCAAACTCAGAAAATACACCGAAATTGCAAGTGATGCGATTACACTGCCTGATTACCTGGAATATCGATTTTATGATAAATCACGATTACTCAGAATCATTTCTGCTCTTGTAATTCTGATATTTTTTGCCATTTACACAGCTTCCGGCCTTGTTGCGGGCGCCACTCTTTTTGAAAGTGCGTTTGATCTTGCCCCGGAATATGCGCTCTGGATTGGAACCTTAATTATTGTAGCCTACACCTTTCTGGGTGGATTCCTTGCTGTTAGCTGGACCGATTTTTTCCAGGGAATATTAATGCTGCTGGCACTCCTGGCTGCTCCAATCATTATCATTGTTACATACATGAACTGGAATGAGATTGTTGCTACAGCATCGGCAGTTGATCCATCCTACATCAATGTATTTTCGGGAATGACCTTTATAGGCATTATTTCACTTCTTGCCTGGGGACTTGGATATTTTGGCCAGCCGCACATTCTTGCACGCTTTATGGCTATCCGATCCGAAAAAGATGTGCCGAAGGCGAAAATGATCGGGATGAGCTGGATGGTATTTTCATTATATGGAGCCATTTTTGTAGGATTTACCGGAATAGCGTTTTTTGCTGACTCCCCCCTGGCACCCGGCATGCAGGAAACCGTTTTTCTTGAACTGACACAAGTTTTATTTAATCCCTGGGTTGCCGGAATTCTCCTGGCTGCGATTTTATCAGCCGTAATGAGTACAGTTGACTCCCAGCTTCTTGTATGCTCAAGTGCAATTGCCGAAGATTTTTATAAAGCATTTCTGAAGCCTAAAGCACCTGAAAAAGAGTTGGTTTGGGTGGGGCGTCTTGCTGTGATTGGTGTAGCAGCCATTGCTCTGTATATCGCTTCAGATCCGGATAACCTGGTTCTTGACCTTGTAGCACACGCATGGGCCGGATTTGGTGCTTCTTTCGGCCCGGTAATCATCTTATCTCTTTTCTGGAAAAATATGACCAGAAATGGAGCGCTTGCCGGATTAATTACCGGTGCCGCCGTTGTGTTATTCTGGGAAAATCTGCCTGATTTATTTCCTGGTGCTGAGTATGAAATTTTTGAACTTTACTCAATTATTCCGGGATTCATTTTGGGCACATTATCTATTCTGATTATGAGTTACCTGGAAGGCAAACCATCAGATGAAGTACTGGAACAGCACAGCAGAGTTTAAAAAAAATTAAACTATAAAATTGAATTCAAATTCTCTGCAATTCGAAAATCAATCATCAACTGTTTCTCGCAGAGTTACGCTGATTTAATCGCAGATTTGCGCAAATTATTAGCGATCCTGAGTGAATTCAAGTGCGAAACTTGAGAGATAATGGACAGATGCTGTCAGAGCTAAAAAAATAATTTTGCTCTTACACTTCCGAAATTGTTATAACATGCCACAAGCTTTCAGATGTGATTTAAAAATCAATTTTCATTGTGGATTAAAACGTGGTTTCGGTATCTTCAATCCTTTTAAATAATGGGTGAAAATAACTATCCGTTATATACCGTTAATTTTGCTGCATGCAGCCGCAACTGAAATCTGATCAAATAACTGTATAACATCTAAATGGATTTACAATCAATTTTCGCTGAACATCGTACGCGAAATATCTTTTTTGCATTTCTTTCCTGGCTTACCGCTTTTATCGTTTATACACTTACAGTTGCACCCACCGCATCATTTTGGGATCCGGCTGAGTATATAGCCATCTCTCATACTCTTCAGGTTGCACACCCGCCCGGTTCACCGTTTTTTGCTCTCGTTGGCCGGCTTGTTTCCATGTTTGTACCGGCTGATTATGTAGCACTCAGTATCAATATGATCAGTGTTACGGCTTCTTCGTTTACAATCATGCTGCTGTACCTGATTATTGTACGTTTGGTTGAAGAATTCCGCGGACCGGTTGATCAGATGAGTAAAATGGATCAGATCGGAACTTACGGTGGTGCCTTGTTCGGAGCCACAACTTTCATTTTTACCCATACTCACTGGTTTAATGCTGTTGAAGCTGAAATGTATGCTTCATCAATGTTTTTTACAGCACTCGTAGTCTGGATTGCATTACGATGGTCAGCCAATTACGACAAACCTTATGCAGAACGCTGGTTAATTCTGATCGCATTTTTATTTGGAATCGGTATTGGTGTACACCTGTTGAATTTACTGGCAGTCTTTTTTGTGGCGATGATTGTTTATTTCAAACTCAAACCTTTTTCAATCGGCTCGTTTTCTATAATGGTTGGAGCTTCGGTTGCCATATTCCTAACCATCTACCCGGTCACAATTATCTACATTCCAAACTTTGCTGATGACGTATCAAACATCACATATGGTTTAATTGGCCCGTTTCTTTACATCGCATTTATTTTGGGTGCCATCATTTTTGGGTTGTGGTACACGCATAAAAAAGGAATGCGAATACTGAATATTGCAGTAATCTGCTACACCATGATTATTATCGGATACTCAAGTTATGCGATGGTAATTATTCGTTCACAGGCTGATCCTCCGATTGATGAAAACGATCCCTCAACACTTGAAGCATTTATAAAATACCTGAGCCGTGATCAGTATGGTGATACTCCCCTTTTAAGCGGTTATACGTTTGATAACCGAACCGGAAACATCGATCGTTCTGCTGAAACTCTGTTTCCCAGAAGATATTCATCGCAGCCGCGTCACCTCGATTACTACGAAAACTTTGAAAGTGACTGGGAGTTTTTCTGGAAATACCAGGTAAATCATATGTACCTCAGATATTTCAACTGGAACTTCATCGGGCGCGAAGCTGATATCCAGGACACTGGCTGGTACTCCGGTTTTTCCGATACACGCCATTCGAACAATCCGGCGAACTCTCCCTATTATTATCTGCCATTTCTGTTTGGTTTACTGGGATTACTCTTTCATTTCAGGCATGACTGGCGCCGGGCTTTATCTGTTCTCGCCCTTTTTATACTAACAGGGCTTGCAATTATATTTTATCTGAATCAAACCCCATTCCAGCCAAGAGAAAGAGATTACGCCTATGTGGGGTCATTCTTTGCCTATGCTATCTGGATAGGCCTGGGTGGTACGGCACTTATTGAAATTCTTAAAGAAACGATAGGTAAAAATAAATTTGCAACCTATGGCACATTGGCCGTCATGTTTGCTGCTGTACCGGCGTGGATGGCCTATCAAAACTACCCGAGTCACGATCGCAGTGAACGTTTTGTAGCCCGTGATTATGCATACAATCTGCTGAATTCTGTTGAGCCGTATGCAATGATATTTACGAACGGTGATAATGATACATTCCCGCTATGGTATCTGCAGGAAGTTGAAGGGATCAGAACAGATGTTCGTGTAGTAAACCTGAGCCTGTTGAATACGGATTGGTATATCAAGCAGATGCGCGACAGGCAAACACACGAGTCACTGCCCCTGCCCATCACATTTGATGATGATGAAGTAAGACAAATCACTACGCGATTCGAACCGCATAATCCCGGTAATTTCACTATTCCGGTTGATAAAGATTTTCTGAATCGGGTATTTGAAGAAGGAATTGATGGTTTCGGTCCGGATGAATTATCACCGATGATGCGTAACCAGGTGAAATCTGCTGTTCCATTTTC
>SLAU01000357.1 GCA_007126675.1 Balneolaceae bacterium | reverse complement strand
TTTTTTGCTTCAACAAACGAATGTCCGGTACGTTTGGCCATTGATTTGGCAAATCCTGAACCAAATTTTTTGTCGGTATTGATTCCTGTCCCGACTGCAGTACCGCCTTGCGGCAGTTCGTACATTCGTTCGAGTGCGGCTTCAACACGCTTGATTCCCAGTTCGATCTGTCTTGCGTATCCGCTGAATTCCTGCTCAATGGAAACCGGCATCGCATCCATCAAATGAGTTCTTCCGGTTTTCACCACATCACTATTCTCTTTGCCAACTTTTTCCAAAGTATCTTGCAGATGTTTCAGCGATGGAATCAGGTTTTCTTTAGCCGTTTTTACAGCTGCCACGCGAATAGCCGTCGGAATCACATCATTCGAACTTTGGCCAAAATTAACATGATCGTTTGGATGGATGGGGCCATCTGAGCCGTTATAAAGCTCATTTGCCCGTTTCGAAATCACCTCGTTGGCGTTCATGTTTGATGATGTACCTGAACCTGTTTGAAAAATATCTAAAACAAAATGATCATCAAGCGTACCGTCTATTACTTCTTCGGCTGCTGCACAGATCGCGTCAGCAATTTTTTTGTCCAGTAATCCAAGATCAGCATTAACTTTCGCAGCTGTATATTTTACAAGCCCCAGTGCAGATATAAAATCGCGGCTGAACCGCAGGTTACTGATTGGGAAATTATCGGCGGCACGCTGCGTTTGCGCCCCGTAATATGCGTTTTTGGGCACTTTAACTTCGCCCATCGAATCTTTTTCGACACGGAATTCACTCATGGTAACAGGTAGTTTTTTTAGATTTCTCTTAACGCTTAATAATACGGGTTTTGTGCCTCAATCAGAAGTGAAGCTGAACAGGCTTACAGCTTTTTACTGTACATTCGGTAAGTTTTGTCCTGTTCCCCGCCAATTTTCTCTGCAACTCTTTTCATCTCGGTATTATTTTCAAGAATCCAGCCTATTTCCGAAGAGTAGTAATTATTTTCTAAACCATATTCAATAGTTTCGCGGTGCAGAAGCGCATCAATCCCTTTACCCTGATGTTCGGGAAGCACACCCATCAGGGCCGTTCTGATTTTATTGATTTTTTTTCTTTTGAGCAGAATTTTAAAGATCCCGAATGGAAACAATCTCCCGTTCATATCTTTAAAAATCTGATTGTAATCGGGAAGTGCTATTGAAAAGCCCACAGGTTCGCCGTCTATTTCAGCGATGTGCGCAAAGTTATCATCCAGTATGGTTTTGAGATCTTTTGCCAGGTATTCAAATTCGGCTTCGCTGAGTGGTATAAATCCCCAGTTTTTGTTCCATGCAGCATTATAGATCTTTTCAACAATTTTAATTTCTTCCTGAATCTTTTTCAGCCTGATCTTTCTGATTTTTATTCCGGGAATTCTCTTCTTCACAATATCCATTGCCCGGTTAATTCTCTCTCTGTTTACATTCTTTTGATTCACATCAAATGTGAGAAGATCTATCTCTTTTTTAAATCCTGTGCCTTTTATGAGCTCATCATAGTACTTTTTACTGTAGGGCATCAGGATGGCAGGGTACTTATCAAAACCATCAACCAAAACACCTATTTCGTCCATCATCCCTGGGTTCGACGGACCTAATACATTTTGCATGCCCCGGTCACGCAGCCAGTCTTCAGCTACTTTAAAAAGAAGATTTGCAGTTGATTGTCTGTCAATACATTCGAAGAAACCAAAAAAACCGGTTTTTGAATTATGATGTTTATTGTAACGGTGATCAATAATAGCTGCAATTCTGCCGGCGGGTTCATCCTGATGATTTGCCAGGAATAGTGCTATCTCTGCATCTTTATAAAACGGGTTCTTTTCGGTGTCGAGCAGCTTTTTTTGCTCCATCAGGAGCGGTGGTACCCAATAGGCATCATCAGAATAGTGAGAGTAAGGAAATTTTATAAATTCCTTCTTTTCTTTTTTTTCAGTAACAACAGTAACAGAGTCAGTTTTCGGCTTCTGGCTCACGATTGTCAGTCTGTGTTGAGTAGTGATCTGCCATTTTTATCGATGATGCCGTGTTTCAATCCAACCTTGCGGAAAGCGGAAAGAATTCTGTCAAGCTGTTCATCTGTGTGAGTAGCCATATAACTTGTTCTGAGCAACGCCTGACCCTGTGGAACAGCCGGAGGTACAACCGCATTTGAGTAGACTCCTTCTTCAAATAACTCTTTCCAGAATTTGAAGCAGTCGAACATATCCCCAATGACAACAGGTATAATCGGAGTTTGGCTCGACCACACATTGAAGCCAAGATTTCGAAGCTCTTCACGCATGTAGTTAGAAATTTCTTCGAGCCGCTGCATTCTCCAGGGTTCGCTTTGTAAAATTTCGAGAGCTTTTAGTACTGTAGCAACATTTGCAGGTGGCATACTTGCACTAAAAATATGAGCCGGTGAGTGATGCCGTATAAATTCAATCACTTCCCTATCTCCTACCAGGAAGCCACCAAGTGATGCAAATGATTTCGAAAAGGTTCCACTTACAAGGTCTACTTCGTCAAGAAGATTAAAAACAGAAGCTGATCCTCGTCCGCCTTCACCAATCACCCCGATAGCATGAGCGTCATCAAGATAAAGACCGGCATTAAATTCCTTGGCGAGTGAAACAAGTTCCGGGATCTTAGCAATAACGCCCGACATCGAAAAAACTCCATCTGTCACAATAATTTTACCCGCTTCAGGATCTGCTTTTTCAAGCTGCATTCGCAGGTTTTCCATATCATTGTGCCGGTAGCGAATCGTCTTTGCATTCGATACCTGGGTTCCTACCACTATACAGGCATGGTTATCCCGATCAGAAAAAATTATGTCGTTACGGCCGGCTATTGTTTGAATTGAACCTTCGTTTGTTTGGTATCCGGTACTGAAGAGTACGCAAGAATCTTTGCGCATAAAAGTGGCAAGCTTATCTTCAAGCTCCAGGTGCAGATCAAGCGTACCGTTCAGATAGCGCGAACCTGTACAACCGGTTCCATAGAGGTCGAGTACATTTTTTGCTGCTTCTATTGTACGCGGATCATTGGTGAGCCCAAGATAATTATTTGAACCGGCCATGATAACTTCTCTGCCTTCTATCTGTACCGTATTACCATCAGTGGCTTGCAATGGCTTAAAATATGGGTATAAACCCATTTTTTTTACTTCATCGGCTTTGGTGAAGTCATGTGCTTTTTTAAAAATTCTTTTTAGATCGATATCGGCTTCAGGTTGGCCCATATAAAAAACTTATTTTTTACTTTAACATACAAATATACCCAGTATTAAGTTTCTATCAAATTGCGATAAAAGATCTGTATATCGGGGTTAGTTTGATTTGCGTCCGGCTTTCAAACGATTGCATTATGAAAATGTTTTAGAATTACTACTAGTTAACCAAAGCTTCGCTGTAGTCATTCAATAATTTTCGATTTATTACATCACGACTGTAGTTTTTTGATCTCTCTAAAGACTCTTTGGAGAACTTTGCTCTCAACTTCGGATCCACAACCAATTTTTCCAGAGCTTTTCTAACATTTGCGAAATTACTGATATTTGCAATATAACCGTTTTTCTCATGATCAACTAATGATTTACTGCCCGGTGCATCTGCTACTACGCATGGTAATCCGCTTGCCATTGCCTCCAGAGTAACATTTCCGAAAGTCTCAGTATCAGATGGAAAAAAGAAGATATCTCCGCTGGCATAAACTTTTGAAAGCTCTTCCCCTTTCAGAAAGCCTGTAAATACTGCGTCCGGTAATAATTCTTTCATTTCTTTCATCGCAGGTCCATCACCGGCAACAACAGCTTTCAAATGGCTATGATCTTTTTTCAGATCATTAATCACATCGGCATACAGTTTGAGATTTTTTTCCCAAACAAGACGACTCACAAACAGCACCACAACATCATTCTCCCCAATTCCATTATTTTTGCGCCACTCTTCACTTCTGTAGCCGGGATTAAATTTATCCGTTTCCACTCCCCTTGCCCAAATTCTGAAATCCGTTTCAATATTTTTGTCTTTCAGTTCCTGCGCCATGGATGGCGTGGGCACGTAAACCTGTTTGCAGTTTTCATAGAACCACTTCAGGTATTTCCAGCCAAGTGATTCAAGAAACCCGAGTTTGTAATACTTCAGATAGCTTGCAAAGTGAGTGTGAAAAGAAGCGACCACAATTTTATTATTTTTCTTTGCCCATCTCATCGCTTTATATCCCAAAATATCCGGAGTGGCAATATGAACAAGGTCAGGATCAAAGTTTTCCAGTTCACGAACCTGCTTTTTGGGGAACCCGCTTGTAAGTCTGTACTCGGGCCTGCCAGGAGCTTTTACTGAAGGCACTGCTATTAAGGTACCTTCATGATCAACCTGTGGTTTGTCTATTGTTGGACCAAAAACCAATACATTAACACCGTTATTTTCCAAGAACTTTACCAGACGGTTCA
>SLAU01000260.1 GCA_007126675.1 Balneolaceae bacterium | reverse complement strand
TCCTCATGCCAGCCCAGTTCAGAGATTGGGTTGGTCAAATTTCTACGGACTGTCAACGTATAAGGATGATCAGGCCCATAAGTATAATTGGTTATATCAAGTGATTTACTGTAGTACTGCACAGATTTGCGATATTTTCCTTTTTCGTTGTAGATTCCACCCAGATTGTTATGGCTAACAACCACACTAAAATTTAGAGTGTCATTCAACTGTTCGTAGCGTTCAATCAGATCGAGGTATATTGCCTCTGCCCGGTCAATTTCTTCGGCACGCGCAAGTATGTATGCATAATATAAATGGTCAGTAAGAAACTCTCTGTCGTGCTCTCTATATCCGTCTTCAATGGATTCAATATACGAATCCGCCAATTTCAGTGCTGAGTCCGGCTCAGCGGTATGCGACAAAGTTTTAGCCAGCCGAATGGCCGATTTAACAACGTTTGGATGATCAGGTTCAAGGTGATCAGTATATATTTCATATGCTTCTTTTAAATATGGAAGTGACAGGTCCCAGTCCAGTGTGGTAGCGTAATTTATACCCAGATCGAGCATCACATCTGCCGTTTCAATTGATTCCCGTTCATAGATAGACTGGTTTAAATCAATCGCCCGGTGAAATATCTCTCTGCCGGTATCATGTTCTCCAAGCTGGGTATAGGCTTGCCCAATTGTTGCCAGGATCTCCGATTTGACGGGCAAATCTGAAATTTGGTCGGTGCGCTCAAGGCCCTGTTCCAGTAAATCTTCGGCAGTGATCTCTTCTCCCGGTGCATAGGTAGGATGACTGGAATCAAAGAGATCAACCAAAAAAGAGGTTACCTCATCCGCCCTGGCCGCTTCCACCTGGGCTTCATTTCTCTCTATCCCAATTTGTGTGGTATGGAATATGGAAAATCCGGTGATTAACAATAAAATCGCAGCAAGAAAAAGAGTGGCTTTTTTGTTACGCTTGAAGAACTTCAAAAACCGGTAGTATTGATCGTCAGAACGTGTACTTACCGGAAGATCGAGCAGGTGGAGGTGTATATCGTTTTGGAGTTCCCCGGCTGATGCATAACGCTGTCCGGGCAGAAACTGAAGGGTTTTTTGCAGTATGGAGTCAAGATCACCTGATAGCGATTTTTCCATCGACCGAATCGATAGGTTTCGGTTTTCTGCAATCTCTTTTTGCTGTTTATAGGGAAGTTGTTGAAACCGAACAGACGATTTTTTTGCCAGGTTCTCTTTGATGACCTCCACATGATCATTCATGTTTTGATAATTAAGGTTGTATGGGCGACATCCTGCCATCAAGTTGTGAAGCAGTATACCAAGACTGTAGATGTCGCTGGCTGTTGTCACCATATCACCAGTCAATTGTTCAGGAGCTGCATTATTCAGGGAGAGAAATCGGGAGGAAGAGGCCGCGTTCTGTCCTTCCGAAAATTGGGCAATTCCAAAATCGAGTATTTTAACTTTTCCATTCTTTTTAACCAGGATGTTCTCCGGTTTCAGGTCCCGGTGAATAATCAGGTTTGAATGAGCATATTGCACGGCCTGGCAGACTGACCGGAATAAATTGAGGCGCTGATCTATATTCAAGCGGTTATCATTACAATATTGATCGATGGGGATACCCTCTACATATTCCATGATAAGGTAAGGCCTTCCCTCATCGGTTACACCGCCGTCGTATAGCTGGGCAATCCCCTCATGAGTTAATTTGGCGAGAATTCTGCGTTCGTTGTCAAAATGGTTTCGGGTCTCACTGTCGGTAAAATCTCTACGGATAATTTTAATCGCAACTGAATGCTCAAACAGGCCATCAGCCCGTTCACCCAGGAAAACAGCCCCCATTCCTCCGCTGCCGATCAGTTTTACCAGGCGATAGCTCCCAATCGTTTTTCCAATCAGGTTTTCATGTAGTCTGGACTTGTTCATCCCGTCCAGCATATTTTGCATCAAATTATTCTTCGGATCGGGTTGGCTATCAGAAAACAGCTTTCCTTTTTCAATAGACTCCAGCAGCTCAAGTACTTCTTTTTTTATAGCCGGTTTGTCGTTGCAAATCTCGGAAATATAGTCCCGGCGTTGTTTCTTCGGCATATCGAGGGTTTGATCGACGATCTCTTCGATTCGTTTCCATTCAACCCGATCCATATTCCTCCGTTTTTAGCTCTGTTGCAGACTTACGCTCTTCTTTTTATCCGTGTTGGTTTCAAATCGATTTTTCAGCTCTTTATGGAGCCAGCCCTTTGCTTTTTTCCAATCTCTATTCACCGTTTTCTCCGAAATTCCAAGCGCAGCGGCAGTATCAGAAATGGTCATCTCTCCAAAGTACCGGCATTCAACCACTCTTACCAGTCGCGGGTTTAGCTTCTTTAGCCGGTTCAGGGCGCTGTCAAGGTTTATGAGCCGATCAGCGCTCTGTTCAAGCTTCATTAGCCCATCCAGGTAGGTGATAGCTTTTTTTCTGCCACCGCGTTTATTTGCAGATTTTTTTCTTGCGTGATCAATCAGAATCTGGCGCATACACTTTGAAACAATTGCATAAAAGTGAGCCCGGCCCTGCCAATCAACATCATTCTGATCCATCAATTTCAGGTACACTTCATGCACCAGTGAGGTTTTAGACAGGGTGATATTATTGTACTCTCTGTTGAGTTGCCTGTTGGCAATGGTTTTGAGGTTATCGTAGACGATTGAAAAGAGTTCGTCATAAAGATGATCCGCTCCCTCACGCATTTCCACCAGAAGACGAGTCACTGATTGGTTTGATCTCTTCATTTTTGATACCCTATTAAGTTGAACTATCTCCGTATAGTAATGATAGCATTCAACCTACATTATATTTCCCTATAATAAAAAACCCAAAAAATTGTAATAAATCAAGGTTTACCAACGACTTAGTGGTCTAATGACTGAATTCAAGACATTATATATACACAACTAAAATGTTTCGATTTTAAAATCTTTTTTCATTTTAGAAGGCATTGTAAACCAAACTTCTTGAGGGCTTTATTTTACTGCCCGTCATCACGATGCTTGCTCCTTCGCTTCGTGGTTTCTGTTCCATCAGAACCCCTTGCAGGACGGTCACACGACGGGTTAGTGGCACCCATCAGCCGTCTACAACGCGATTTCTACGGGACAAAACCTCCAAAGAGGCAGACTGCCATTCAAAACCCACTTTAATTCTCAGAGTATTTAAATTATCGTAGATCAATTAATTAAATATCAGTGTTATCATTTCACATATAAAAAAGGATGGGATAGGGCTCTAGAGATTACATTATTTGGAGAAATTGGCCTGAAGTCATTAGGACTGTTGAAAAAAGCCGGGGGAAGAGATAGTTGATCTTACCTGTGTTAAAACTAAAGCAAGCGTCCGCTTGCACTATGTAACCCGAAGCCCCCGCTTCGGGAAGCTCAAAATATTTCAACATGCAAAGATTCACAAATCGGGAGCGAGTTTATCCCAAGTTAAAATACTGTCGAACGTGGACGTTCGATCGACGTAATCCGAAGCTCCCGTTTCGGGAAGCTCAAAATGTTTCAATATGCAAAGATTCACAAATTGAGAACGTGTTAATACCAAGTTAAATAAAACTGTCGAACGGGGACGTTCGACTTACGTAGGCCGAAGCTCCTGCTTCGGTGGTTCAGATAGTAGAAACACACAAAGAATATTAAATCAGGAAGACATTCGTAAATCGGCGTTGAAATAAAATTGATAGGTTAAAGGTGTCGAGAGTGGACGTTCGACCTACAAATCTCCAATAAATTCAGGTTTACAATATGTGTATGGCCAATGCTTCCAATCTGAGACCAAACCGGATTTTACCGGATTGTAAATAGTATATTTTATTTTATTCTCCAGTTCTTTTTCATCTCTGATAACCCTGTCATAACTCTCATTTTGCCAAAACTTTCCACTTCTGCCGAGTATTTTGTTAGCTTCTTTTGCCGTATAGGATTTTATGTTTTTCATAATATCAGTGACAGGATATTCTGCTTTATGATTCTCTTCAAGATGTTTAAAACCAGGTGTACATGGTTTGACATGATGGTATATGCATATAAATCATATCTGTCCTGATCATAAAAATGCAGGCTGTCTGTAACTATTTTAGCTACATCTTTTTCTTTCAACCAGGTTGGTCCGGCAAATTGACTATCTAACAGTTTTTCATAATGTTCAAAAATCTTATCTGCAAATTTAGCTTTTTGTACTGGGGGTTTTTTTGAATTCTGACTTATTGAATAAAACTGTTTTTGCTTTTCCTTTAACAGTTGAATAGCCTCTTTGGGTAATGTACCGGCAAGTCTGAATGTAATAAAAAACTCAGCTCCACTTGGTTGCCAGTGAGGAAGATTTCTCTTGTAATATTCCATTCATCCCTCCGCTTGATATTTTACATTTTATATCCTTAAAAGAATAAAATATTATGAATTTAAAAAGTCAAACGAGGACGTTTGACC
>SLAU01000002.1 GCA_007126675.1 Balneolaceae bacterium | reverse complement strand
GATTGAGATTAAAAGCCGCAGGTACTACGATCAGCCTCTGATTATCCAGGGGCCCGGAGCAGGAAAAGAGGTAACGGCGGCTGGAGTACTGGCGGATATTAGGGCGATTGTGTAAGGGGGCATGAGTATGGGAAGATTTGTGTGATCAGTGTCCGAAAATTTTTACATAATGCTGTAGCTTAGTAACCAGCAGGAGCGCCATCGCGGCGTGGATCGGAAGAAGCTTCAATCACCCCATCATCGCGCACACGTATTATCTGCATCCCACCGAAATAGATCTCCATAGGGTCACGCACATAAAGTGGATGGCCCCTTCTTTCCATATTCCGTATCAAATCATCTGAGAAACGGGATTCCATCTCTATAAAATCTGCCCATCTTCTTGATATAAATCTTGGAGCTTCATTTGCTTCGTAAGCGTTCATTCCAAGATCCAGCATGTTATGTATTCCCAGAACAATTGCGGCAGGTATTCGTCCGCCACCAGCCGCACCAATAATAACTGATGGCTTTCCATCGCGTGTAAGGATAGTTGGCGCAATCGTACTTCTCGGTGTTCTATTCGATCCTACCAAATTTACAGGGTTTGTTGTACCAAAGTTTGCCATCGCACTGTTCATTATCACTCCATCAACTGTGATACCTGAACCGTAATAATGACCTATTGTGGTAGTAAATGAAACCATGTTTCCATCTTTATCAATAATACTGATGTGAGAAGTTTGGCTCTCATCAAGTATATCAAAGTCGTCATCACCACCACGATCATCAAAAATTCCGAGTGTATCACTCAGTGATTGAAAAATTGTATCATCAGCTGCCTCAAATTCACCGGTGCGTGCATCTCTTCTGATTGAGCCGTAGCTGTCAAACAGGTCATCGCCCCACCAGTCATATGATGAAGCTCCTTCATAGTCTCCATCCGTCCAGGTAATTTCATAATCGGCCCTGCTTATACCGGCGACATCTTCAAACGCAAACGCATTACCGGGCTCTGTATCCCGAAGGCGCTGAGGAAAGGCAGCTGACCGATTAATCTCTGATACCCTGTGTTGAGCATACGCCTTACTCAATTTTCCTTCAAGAGGTACATCAACTACTGTGCGATCTCCCAAAAAAGCCAATCGGTCGGCATATGAGCGTTTAAATATTTCAAACAGTAAGTGCATGGCATCTGCATCGGTTCTGTAATCTCCTGCCTCACGTATTCCTGCAGCCTCCATCATTTGCAGGGTTTGAATTATTAAAGCACCCGACTGTGGCGGCGCTGCTGAAATGATCTCATAGTCATAATAACTGCCGGTTAAAGGCTCATAAAACCTTGTTTCGAATGCCGCAAAATCATCCGTTGTAATGGTACCTCCAAGATTCTGCAGTTTTTGAACTATAGATGCAGTTCGCTCACTTTTATAAAATGCATCAGCCCCATTAGTAATGATCGCTTCCATCAATTCGGCCAGTTTTGGATTTTTAATTACAAAATCCCGTGGCGGAGCTTCGCCATCTACTGTAAACAGTTCACGTGATTCTTCATAGAGACGAAGTTTATCAGCACTAATGCTTAATATGTGATGGATAACTGAATCAGGCACAAAGCCCTTCCGTGCAATTTCAACGGAAGGGCTGATCAGTAATTCCCTATCCAGGCTGGCCCATCTCTCGCGCATAACCTCCATGCCATGCACAAAACCCGGTACAGCAACCGATCGGATTGTGTTTACATCACTGGCAGGATCAAAGTTACGAATAGGCCGGGCAGGTGCTCGCGGATAAAAATCGAGGTTATAAAATCGATCTTCTTCTTTGATGTAGATAATAGCAGTTCCCCCTCCTCCAATACCGGAACCGGAAGGCTCCAATACTCCGATTGCGTAGCCCGCCGCTATAGCCGCATCAACCGCATTTCCGCCATTTTTAAGAATTTCGGCTGCAATTGTTGATGCAACAGGGTGTGCTGTGGATACAGCTGCATGCTCTGCTTCAATAAATCTTTCGTATTGTTGCTGCGCATCAGCATCTGTGAATGCAAAGAAACAGATCAGCAGAAACAGAGGTATTAGTCGAATTTTTTCAATCATATATCAGGCCTTCAAATTAAAACCAAACATGCCATTCGAGCATAAAGCGATGAATTTCGAAGAGATCGGTTGCTGATGATACCAGCCTCGTATCCGGATCAATATCTTCCTCGTTGGGCATTCTGTGAACATAACGCAGCTGAATCCTCGAATTTCGGGTTATCTCATAAAAGAAACGTGCTGCGATTTCATTGTTGTATGGATTAAATCCGTCAGTGTCTATCCATTCACGCACTCGAACATACTGCACCTGGAACCTGGATTGTGGTAAAAAGTGCGGAACCACATAAGCACGAATATACCAAATATGGCTTCCTGTAAGATCGCGCCCTTCACGGGGATAGTCGCCTCCGACAAAGGGATTTGCAAATCCGGCACGATCACCCCAGAAAAAGCTTGGAAATTGCGGACTGAAACGGCCAATTCGATCTGTTTCCGGATCATTACCCTCGTATCCGGCAAACCTGGTTTCTACTTTAAACCAGCGGAATGGCCCCATCGGCCATCTGTGCCCTAACCCAACCATGTAACCAATACCACTCATTTCAGGAAGGCCGGGAGCCTGGTTGTACCGTTGGTATGCCACTTCCCAGAAGTAATCCATTTCTTCGAGAATATTACCACTTCCGCCAAAACCTGTGATATAATTGTCGTTAAACATCCCTTCGAGATCATTATAAATGAAATAGCTCATCAGGTTTTGTTCAGCAACAGTAGTTGATAAACGGCCAATATATATTCTGTCGCCACCTGAGGCAGGAAATAATCCACTTGGTGATAGATTTTGACGTGTAACTGCACCGAACAGAGATAAGCGAACACGGCCTGTTGCAAAATCACCGCGAACTCCGTCAAACAGATTAATGAAGTAAGCTGATTCGCCCTGCGAAAGCCCTCTGCCAATCGGAAACTGTTGACGGCCAACGCGAAATCTCATCAGATCAATAAAACCGACATCAGAATAAATCGTTTCACCATAAAGCTGACTCAATCCATACATCAGCTGACCCGATCCCGCAATACCACGCACAGGAACCAATTCATTATCCGTAATCGACGTAAATTCTGAGTAAAATCGGGTGTTACTTGATACAGTTGCACGGGCATTGACCCTGCTCAGATATCTCATATAAGTTAGTGATTCCCGGTCATCAAGTGATCCTGAGAACTGATCGTGTATCATTCTTAATCGCAGGTCACCGCCGAAAGATAGTTGTGCCCAGGCCTGTTCCTCTACTGCAGCAATGCCAAGAAACAATACTGCAAATACTAAAATTGATTTTTTCATCATTTTATTGACTTTGAATTTTTTCATTCGCGGGAAAAGGTAATACCCATAATTACATCAGGACCGATGTTTGGAGTATCAAAGGTTTGAAGCAGATCACCCTGAGGTGTAACATGTAAAATGAAGTCATCATCGAATCTGCTGTTTGAGATCCAGAAGTTATCGCCATCCCATGCTAATCCCTGGGGCCTGCGATTAGAAGCTGACGCACCTTCTGGCAAAGGAGAAACAAATTCTTCGCTCCAGGTTTCTGTGTCGCTGTTCCAGCTCCAGATTCTGCCCGTATTATTTTCACTGCTGAACAGTGTACCGTCAATCCAAGCCACTGAACGGGTGTTTTCCTCAGGAGCAGGTATTTCGCTCAGGATATTCCCGTCTGCAGGATCAACCTGGTATATTATATCATCACCGTCGTTGACTGCCCAGATCGTTTCGGAGTCAAAATCCCAGGAAATATCACGCACGGTTCCACTGCCTGTTGGGTATGGGGCCGGAATAGTGACATCTGCTGTAAGGGTTGAACCGCTTGTATCGAGACGATAGATCTGGCGATCAGTTCCGGCTGCACTGAACCAGATCGATTCACCGTCCCACGTAACACCCTGCGGGCTGGCACCGGGCGCAACAGCGCGTGTGTTCCATTCCTGGATCAATATTCCGCCTGATTCACTAAGTTTATAGAGCGCTTTGCTATCGAAGTCGACTGCCCAAATAAAGCCCAGCTCCGGTTCTTCATCAAGAACTTCAAGGCCATTCTCGAGAGTTGCAGTTTGTCCATCAGGAAGTTCCAAAGTAATATCACGCATACCCAGCTGTGCATCCTGAGAAACCGAGATTTCTACCGATAGTTCTGATGAGGAAATAAATTCAATCTCAATTATTGAAATATCCTCACCCATTTCAAGAGAAATACCGTCTCCGTTGCGGAAATTTTCACCAGTGACGGTAATTTCAATATCTGAACCCTGGCCAATCCTGTTTGGAAAGATACCTGTTAAGACTGGCGGCGGTAAAAGCCGGATATCTACATTCGTAAATACAACAGGACCTGCCTGCTGAAAATGTGGCGGTAATTCAAAGTAATCAGTTATATCTCCCAGGCGGTTAATCTTAAACAGATAGTTATTTCCAAAACTGCTGTTAACTGTCCAAAATTTCAGCTCACCGCTTTCAAGTATTTCATAGGTAAGCCCTGAAGGAAAAATTCGAAACTGACCTTCCGGTGGTTCCGGTGCAAGGAGCTCTTCTGTAAAAACTCTGCGATCTTTTCTTAGTGAAATGAAAATATTTTTCTCTCTGTCACCATAGTAATAGCCTTCGGGAACACCCCTGCCATATTCATCTCCATTATCGGGAATATAACTTAGTGAGCGGGGTTCAGGTGTTGGTAAATCATATTCCTGTATAATATCACCGTTAACCGGATTCAGCTTATAGATGGCAGGGGGTATTTCGAGAGCGACGGATCCGTTATTTAGTACCCAAATATATTCACCATCCCATGCAATATCCCGAACTGTTCCAATACCTCCCGGGGGTGATTCAAAATCATTTCGTATCTCAATCTCATCACCAGTTAAATCGAGCTGAAAAATTCGATCTGCATTGCCTGCTGCCGAAACCCATAAAAATTCTCCGTCAAATGTTATGCCCTGGATGCTTGTGGTTCCGATCGTTTCTTCAAGCTCCCAAACTTTATGACTTTTGAGTTGTGTGTCGAGCATATGAAGAGTAACATCACTTCGGTCCATCATGTAAAAATAGCCTTCACTTTCGGTTATATGGCTATTATTATCACCGTCGTTGATAAAAAGTGAATCACATCCAGCAAAGAAAAGTGCAAAAAGTGTGACCAGACAAACACTTTTATTTAACAAAGATTTAGAAAGTTCGAAAGTAAATTTTTTCATAGAATTTGTTTCTAATCCGTAGCAATTACGGTAAATGAGTAAAAAACCGGGAGTGGTTGATAAGGACTGGACTCCACTCCCGGCTGTAAGGCTATATTATTTGATAAGAGTCATTTTTTGATGCACTCTAACATCGCCTGCTACTAGCACGGCAATATATACACCACTGCTTAGCTGAGAAGCATCCCATGAAACATTATGTACTCCAGCCTCGAACCGGCCATTAACAAGTTCAGATATCTGTCTTCCGGAAATGTCGTATACCAGCAATTGAGCTTCAGCTGATTCAGTTAGTTCAAACTGTATGTTTGTGGTGGGATTAAATGGATTTGGATAGTTTTGGTGCAATGTATGACGTTCCGGGTTCTCAGAAATAAATCCTTCTGTTGAAACAGGATCATCATCCGGTTCATGAGCTCCCATAAAAGTTGCTTCTGTTGAACGTTCATTTCCATCAATGTCTGTAGTTACAAGCTCAAGCGGTAAGGCAAGCAAATCATTTTCAGTTATTGACGTGCCTGTAAGCCTGAGGTCACCTTCTTCAGCATTTTCAAACTCAACGTTTATTGAAACACTGTTTTCGCCGCTGCCAGAAGCACTTTGCCAGCCTCCAAGTGTTGTAAAACTTTCACCATCCCAAAAAGCGAGGTAGGTATTTTGATCTTCTTCAGGAAATGTTGCAAACACATTGTTGTAATCTGAGTCCCATGAACCAGCCCCGCCAAAACGGAACAATGAGTAAGATGTTACCTCTTCGTTTTGGTCTGCATTGATCACGATATTATTGCGAACATCTGCGTTAATACGCGCGTTGCTGTTCATCTGTATTCCACGGTATCTCCAGCCTTCGCCGCCGGTGTACTCAACTTCGTTCATGTACACAGTGTTATGATAGACATTGGCAAATATCTGGTCATTAAAATCCGGATCATCAGGCTGCCGAATCAGTATTCCATAAAACCATACCCCATCATCAGTTGATTCGGCATTGGTTATAAAGTTTGTAATGAAATTGTTGTAGATATTTGCCGTTCCTGTACCCCGAACGTTAATCGCATAAACTTCTCCATTGGTAGCAAGTGCACCGAACTGATTGCTGTGAATATTCATCACGCTTTGTTCTGAAACATTTTCGTCGATCAGAATACCGTGTGCGGCAAGTGTATTTTGTTCATTAACACTAATGTTATTGCCATATATGTTGATATCGCCGCCTGCCTCGCGTACCCAAACTCCGTATCGTCGGCCAAGTATCTCATTATTTCGGATGGTCACCCTAGGCCTTTCTGTTACTTCATCAAAAACATCCCTCAGCGAAATGGCACGTGCAGATGAACGGGAATCATTCGAAATCTCAGAGTTTTCGAACAAAATATTGGTTGGCACCATCGAGCCGTTTTCATCATCTCCTACAGAAGAAAGCAAGAACGCTTCAAAACTTTCATTACCAATATTAACTTTCAGGTTTTTGAACTGTGTATTGTCAACAGGCCCAACAACCCGGAAATAATTAGTTCCATGCGCATCGGGCGATGTTTCCAGAGTAAGGTCTCTTGTATTACCATCTTCTGTATTTGAACCGTCAAAAATAATATTTGCTGTAGGTGTAAGGGCGTCCCAGCTATCTTCAGATGCACCGATTACAAGTGCCCCGTTAATATCCTCATTAGAGCTTGTTGATGTGAACATGACAATCGGTGTGGTATCTTCATACGGCTTGAAACGCACAGTATGCCCATTGGTATCAACCCCAATAAAAACATTTTCACTTTCTACCAGGTCGCCGGTTATGTAAAAGTGAACATCATCTTCAACTCCCTCACTGTTTAGCTCATCGGCAGCAGCTTTCAGTGAGGTAAAGTTTCTCTCGGTATCCGGAGCATTCTCGTCAGTTCCTATCGTATAGGTACCAGATAGCCCTTGCGCATTTACTGAAACGGTAAACGCCATTGCTAAAATGAAAATCGTAATTGTTCGTAGCATAATGCAGTATTTTATTATTTTTTGGATTACTGTTGGTTTGTTATCAGAATTCAGCTCTTATTTTTATCTCTAAGCTTTTTAATTGCATAACCGCCACCTGCAGCAGCCAGTATAGCCAAGCCGCTGTCTATCGGCACCTGATCGGGTGCATCGGGTAGACCGGGCTGCGCAGAAAGCAGTTCGGGAGTGATTAAGATTATGGCTGTGATGATTGTAAGTGTGATAAGTGTTTTCATAATAATAGTCGTGAGTTGTGAGTCATGAGAGGGTGAGGGTGAGATGGGGTGAGAGGGTGTAAACACCCACTCTCCCTGTCTCACGCTCCCCCACTCTTATTTAATTAGTGTCAGTTTACGACTTAGCGTCATCCCTTCAGTTTGAAGTCGGTAAACATAGACTCCACTTGAAAGGTTAGAAGCGTCAAAAGTAACTTCATGAGTGCCGGCTTCAACGGTTTCATTTACAAGTGTAGCAACTCTTCTTCCGATCATATCGAACACTTCAAGGGTTACATCACTTGTTTGCGGCAGCTGAAAACCAATTGTTGTAACTGGGTTGAATGGATTTGGATAATTTTGCTTGAGACTAACCTGACCGGGAATTCCATCGTTTTCAAGAGAAGTTACAAGCCCGGCATCAACTGAGAGTATAAATCGTTGAGTCCCATCTTCTATACCTGCTCGGTTGGCATTTGAGTCATGGTTCTCATCATCGAAACTGAAGATATAGAATTCATTGTTTTGAAGGTCGATTTCACTTCCCGTTTCAAGGTCAACAAGAGTGATCTCCCAGTCTGATGGTATTTCATCCATGACTGGCCAACTCAATGTAAATTCACCTTGCACATTATTACTTGAGATATAAAGTGGTATTTCAAACGGATCCTCAGGATTCAGCTCGCGGGATTCGCGGCTCTTGAATATTTCTTCACCTTCTAGTGAGCCTTTAAATGATAACACTGCAAACTCGCTGGATAGTGGTCGAAGCTTTGCAGCATCCCAGATATCCCAACCATCGCCGGCTTCTTCATGGAAAACTATTGAAATTGCACGATCTGTTACCGGTTTGTCCCGCCCGTCAATATCACCGGTCAGTTCAAAAGCAACCCGCCTGATTAACTCATCCTGCTGCTTACGAAACTCACCTCCGGTTGTACGGGCCGACTCCGGGATTGTAAGCGATGTGGCACCATCGTTATGTATAAAGAATCCCTGCCAGCCAGCAGCCACTGAACCGTTGTCGTTCAGATCTACATAGGTCTCTTCGGCATTATCCCACACCTGTACGGTATTGGACAACAGCGATCCGCCATTGGCCCAGTTTACGATATCACTAACATCTAGTGAAGCATCGAAGGGATTACCCGCAAGGTTCCAGTTATCCCCATCAGAGCGCAGATTTACAGTTACATCTGTATCGATTGTATTTCCTGGCGCTGATAGTGTGACTGGAAGTTCACTGCTGCCAAAATCATCATTATCAAAAAAGAATAGGATAAAACCGTTTCCAGCTTCCAGTGTATGGTCTACGTTGGAAGGAATTCCCCAATCGGTTCCGTCATAGGAGGTGAAGATATTCGGATCGAACTCTGTACCATACTCTCCGCCTTCGATTCCCTGTATCCCTGTTTGTGATTCAAGATCACTGACTTTAAAGTTATCAGTAGGTGCCGACATCATCCGCCACCCGGCATTTCCTGCTATCTCTACGGTAGGTGAAAGTTTCTGCCCTTCCCATGCTCCCATATATGGACGGAACGGATCACGATCCTGCCCGTCGATATCGGTTGTAACCTCTTCAAGCGGCGTACCGGCCAGGTCTGAGTCACCGTCAGATGCACCGGTCAGGCGAAGGTTGCCGGCTGCTACATCGACGAACTCCAGGGATTTGGAGACAGAGTTGGCGTCTTCACCGGTGTTGGTTTGGTGTTCTGAAAGCGTGGTTGCAGCATCACCGGCATGACTGGAAAGATAAGTGTCGTCACCGGCAGAGAGATTGGCTCCATGCCACAGATTGAAATCGGAATCGAAATCTGCTGCCGCTGAACCGCCCTGAAAATATGCAAAAGAAGTAACAGCAGTACCGTTATCGTCATCATTGATTAAAATGTTATTTCTTAATTCAACAGAAATTCTTGCATTACTGAACAGGGACAATCCCCTGTAGTTCCATCCGGTACCGGAAATGGAAATCGGATTCATCCTAATTGTGTTATGATAAAGCTTTACATCAACTGTATCTGAACCATTAGGAGAGCGAACCACAATTCCATAGAGAAACTCTCCATCGCTGCCTCCTGATGCAAAACCGGTCATGAAGTTGTTGGAAATGGTAGCTGTATGGTCACCAACGATGTTATTTGCAAAACTTATCATTTCAACGCCGCCATCGCCTGTAAAATCATTAAAACGATTTCCGGAAATTTCATATTCACCGCCGGCGTCTATGTTTATGCCAAAAAGCGTTTCTGCTGCTGATAAGTTTTCAAATGTATTACCGGTAATTTCGTATACAGCAGGTGATTCTGCGCTTACTGCCAAAAAATCATTTCCCTGTGCTTCACTATCGTGAATCGTATTATTTCTTATTACAATTTCATCGGAAGAATTCACTACATCGCTAATCAAAATTCCGAAAGCTGTTGCAGTTCCAGTCTCAGTTACTTGAATTGTATTATTTTCAATCGTGGTTGATTCAGCCTCTTCTCTCAGCCAGACACCATATCTCCTAGCTTCTATATCATTATCCTTGATGATAGTGTTCCTTGCACCTATTGATGGGGAAAACTGGCCCCAAATATTAATCGCGCGGCTGGATGACCGGGACGGATTACTTTTTATAAAATTATTGCTGATCTCCAAATTTTGCGGGAATAGTGCTTCTTCACCCGGTTCCATTGCGCTTATAAATAGTACATCAAAACTTAACTGCTCCGTTTCTAAGTTTGTGTTGATTATCTTCGAATCAATTACACTTCCTGCAATCCGGAAATAATTACTAGTATTTGCATCCGATGATGTACGCAATGTCAAATCTCTTGTAGAACCTCCTTCGGTGTTTGAACCGTCAATGATAATGTTACGGGTTTCGGTCAAAAGATCATTATCATCACCTGTAGCACCAATTACAAGAGCACCATTTATATTGGAGTTAGAAGTTTCCGAGGTAAACGTCACCACCGGTGTAGTTGCCTCGGCGGGTTTAACGGTAATGGTATGCGGTTCGGGGTTTATTCCTAAAAATACATTCTCGGTTTCTGTAAGATCAGAAGTAATCAAAAGTGTAACATCCCCACTATTCCCTTTATCCATCAAATCATCGAAAGCCTCTTTCAGGGTTTCGTAATTGCCGCCCACCCCTACCTCGAATGTTCCGGTCAATTGTGCAGCAGCCGTTGTATGCAGCAGTAATAGCCCCATAGTAATTAAAACAACTCGTATCCAATTAGTCATATTTCTGTCCTGTTTTTGTGAGCATTAGAGTGAGTAAACATTATTTAACCATTGTCATTCGCTGGGTACCCTGGTGTCGGGTTCCGTAAGCACTTGTAAACTGTACCCGGTAGATATAAACCCCCGAGGCAAAATCACCTGCATTCCATTGAACTCGATACGTACCGGCACCGGCTGCCTGAACGGATTCGGTAAACAGTTTTCTGCCAAGCAGATCAAACACTTCAAATTCAACTATACCCGCACCCGGAACTTCGGCCTGCAGCAGTGTACTGCTGTTAAAAGGATTGGGATAATTCTGTAAAACCCTGAATTTTTCGGGCAGCTCCCGATTCTCAGGTTCCGTGGAAACCGCCATACTGAATGCCTCTTCCATGGCTGCC
Source organism: Balneolaceae bacterium (assembly GCA_007126675.1). GTDB lineage: Bacteria > Bacteroidota > Rhodothermia > Balneolales > Balneolaceae > SLAU01. Next base: position 4,326 of record SLAU01000002.1, on the reverse strand, counting down.
ACTGCAAGATTTGTCAGCGACGATTGCGTTCTGATTGGATTCGAAAATTCGAGATGTATAAATTGATTCGGCTGTTCGCGCGACCATTGGCCCTGTACATTTCGTGTAGCAGCAAGCAATCGTAAATCATCCTCGGTTTCCTCTTTAAATACCCCGGCTGAAAAATTTTTCGCAATAAAAGAGTCTTGCAGGTCAAACTGAACTTCGTGCGGATCAAGGGTTCCGTTACTAATAATGATCTCAGGGTAATTTTCATAAACCGGATTCTGATCGTTAAATCCATGTAATTGCGGAGTCCATTCAACATCTGAAACTTTATGAGCAATCTGGAATACCGAATTCTCATTGTGAGACATATCAGCTTCCCCTCCACTGTTTGCATAGCGATGTGTTCCCGCCAGCATATACCATCTTGGATTTAATTCTTTAAATAGCTTCACTCCCATTTCGGGTGTGTTCATATCAAATAATGGGTGCGGGATTTGTACAGCACTATTATTAGTATAACCCGGATTGTAAATATATGTACCCCATCCTCTTGAAATGGGAGTACCCTCTTTTAACACCATCATCGGTTCAGAAAATTCATCCATTTCGAGCCAGGCAAACTCATAATTGAAAACAGCTACTTTTGAAAGAGCACTTTGGTAATCACCTTCCATTATATAGAAAAATGCACTTTCAAATCTGTCCAAAACATCCTGTCCAGGCTGTACAAATGCCTCTGAGTCGCGTCCCGGCATTAGCTGTTTTCGTTCGACTACCAGCTCCTCAAGAGAGGTGAAAGTTTGTTGAGCAGTTAGTTGCTCCGGAGCTGATAAAACCGCAATCATAAGGATGCTGGTTATAGTTGCTGTTATATTTTTCAAGCTGACTCTGTATCTGTTTAAATACGAGTGATAATATTTGTCCTTAGTTCTTTCCATTATAGAGTTGGCAATAACTGTGCCAAAGGTTTTATCTGTTAATATGCTTCATTCAAGAATAGCTTTTCAATATATTGTGCTATATCAGCACAGTTAAAGTTGTGATAAAATCGCACAACCGGTTTAAGATTTTATTGTTATGTTGCAGGAAAAGGGATTTTTTTGCGAGTAAAATTTCGGCATGTTTTATGCATTGAGAACCTGAACTATACTTTAACAACCACGCTTGGTTTTTAGAACATTCCATATGAACCTGAAAAACAACGTATTTCTATTCATTCTTTTGCTGACTTTTGTAGCAGGGTTTGCCGGATTTTTTATTTACAAAGCTTTTCAAAAATCGGCTGATGAAATCATCGAAACCAATACGGCAATTATAAAATCTGCTGTCAGTCAGCTTGTTTTTGAAACTGATCGTGCATTGCCTGATGTATGGGAACAGCAGTTAAAAGGTCGTGACGCGATCACTAAAGCTGAAGAACGGTTGGCTGATTCTCTTCTTTCAGTAACGGTAAACAATGTACTGATAGAATTTGACCGTGTTGAAGGCGGTCTTTATTTTTTTGAACTTGATGAATTTATAGGTTACGGATTCCCAACAATTGAGCCTCCTATACCGGCATTTGGCCCGCCTCCACGCTCCTACAATATTATACGCGAACAGGTTCTGGAAACGATTGCTAATGACACTTTTTTTACAAGGTTACATGAGTTTGATCCGGCAATATTTCCACTTTCAACCAAACCTCTTATTGTTGACGGAGAAATTATTGGGGCTGCATGGGCTCGTAAACATATAGAACGCGAGCTTTCTGCAACCCAAACCATTACCAGCAGTACATTTATCTACAGTCTTGGTTTAGCCCTGTTTGGCCTTGCTGTAGCAATTTTTATTGCATATTCGCTTCAGAATCAGATCCGGAATATCAAAGGGGGATTAAATAAGATGAAAAAAGACCCCAATTACCGTTTAAGCGAACAGGGTGGAGTACTTGGGTTTATATCAAGATCAATTAATGAGATGATGGACGCCCAAATTGAAGAACATGAAAAAAGGAAGAAGCTTGAACGAGAGCTATATCAAACTGAAAAGATGGCCACTCTTGGCAACTTGGTGGCTGGTGCCGCTCACGAAATCAACACACCTATCTCCATCATAAAAACACGTATTCAGATTTGGGAGCGCAGGTTAAAGAAACAAGCCGAGCAAAAAAGCCATGAGCAAATACTTACAAAAGAGTCAATGGAGATAGTACATAATGAGATCGATCGGGTTTCGCAATTGATTAAACGACTTCTGTTGCTTTCAAAGCCGGTAAGTAAACTAAAAAAAGCGATGAATCTGAACCAAATGCTTCTTGAAAAAACTTCCTGGCTCAGACAATTATATCCGAATCGCGAGATTGAGATTATTACCGATCTGTATGAAGATCTTCCGCCGGCAGAAGTTGATGCACAATCAATTGATCAGGTTTTTATGAATATTTTAAAAAATGCGGTTGAAGCATCAGAAGATCCCTGCAGAATCGAGATTAGAAGCAGCTTTGATAAACAGCAGAAAATGGCACAGATAGAAATCAGAGATTTTGGGTCCGGAATTTCTGAAGCTGTTGCTAACCAAATATTCGATCCTTTTTTTACAACTAAAGAAAGCGGAACCGGCCTTGGTCTGTCAATTTCCTATGAAATAATTAAGGCACATGGCGGAGAGCTAATTTTTAAGCATCCCAAAACAGAGATATTGACTGAAGATAAAATCACAGCAAGTATACACGAAAGTGCAGATGATTTTCCGTCTGATGTTTGGAACGCCCCAGCTTCACAAATACCAGTTACAGCTGAAACAAATGGTGAAGAGACTAACCGAAACGGCACTGTTTGCGTTATCCGGCTTCCTGTATATTGATTTGAAGGGAATTAGAAAACGATGTTAAACCATGAGCTCTACACAAAAAAACAAACCTCTTGTACTTGTTGCGGATGATGAACCCTCAATGCGTGCCAATATCATGGAAATTCTTGCTGATGAGGGACTCGATTTTCTTGAAGCTGAAAATGGGCAACAAGCCGTTGAAATAGCCAGCGAAAAAAAACCTAACATGGTTCTGCTGGATATCAAAATGCCGGAAATGACCGGAATGGGTGCACTAAAAAGAATTAAAAAACTGAGCCCTGAGATACCAGTTATTGTCTTTACAGCATTCGGCACCAGCGAAAGACCTATCGAAGCGATGAAGCTGGGTGCTTTCGATTACATCGAGAAGCCTTTTGATATTGAAGAGTTCATACTTGTGATCCGCAGAGCGCTCGATCACAACTCACTTATCAAAGAAGTCCATTCATTACGTTCGAAAGTAAAAGTTGAAAATAATAATCTAAACGTCTCTGAATTTGGAAAAAAGCTGATTGGTTCAAGCGGTAAAATGCAGGAAATTTTAAAACTGATCGGAAAAGTTGCACCAACAAATACCACTGTTTTATTGCAGGGAGAAAGCGGAACCGGAAAAGAACTAATTGCCGATGCAATTCAGCGACACTCTCTCCGCTCCGGTCAACCGTTTATAAAAGTAAATTGTGGTGCTTTACCCGAACCACTTCTCGAGAGTGAGCTATTTGGCCATGAGAAAGGTGCATTTACCGGTGCTATAAAGAAGCGTACCGGCAGATTTGAGCTGGCAGATAAAGGAACCATTTTCCTTGATGAAGTAGATAGTCTTCCCCAGTCGACCCAGGTAAAACTACTTCGAATTCTGCAAAATTTTACCTTTGAAAAGGTTGGCAGTGAAATTACACAAAAAGTAGATGTTCGAATCATCGCTGCAACAAACCGGAACCTTGAAAAACTTGTTGAAGAAGGCAAATTTCGGGAAGACTTATACTACCGGCTAAACGTACTTCATATTAATGTACCGCCACTCAGAGAACATCCGGAAGATATTCCGTTGCTGGTTGAGCATTTTCTCGATAAGTTTCGGCCGCATCAGGAAATGCTGATATCTAAAGAAGCTATGTCTCAGCTGATGAAATATCATTGGCCGGGAAATATCCGGGAACTGGAAAACGTAATTCAGCGCGCATTGGTCATGACACAGGGAAATGTGATTACAAAAAATGACCTTCCATTTTCCCTTAAAACTTCTGAAGATAAACTTTCCGAAGAGTACTTAAACGGCGATTCAATCCCATTTAAGGAGATAATCAGCTCTGTAGAAAAAGACCTGATCCTGAAAGCGCTTGAACGAACTGAAGGTAATCAAACTCAGGCTGCAAAGTTACTCGATATCAACCGCAGGCTGCTCTATTCAAAGATGAAGAAGTATAAGATTTAGTAGCAGCGTCACTCCCTCCTGTAAACCACCTCTCCTCCAATCATCGTAACCACAACATCGATATCTTTGAT
>SLAU01000338.1 GCA_007126675.1 Balneolaceae bacterium | reverse complement strand
TAGATGACAGACATTTTTCAGGCAGCAGGATTTGGCTGTTTGGTGGTAATTAATACAAACAAAAAGTCCCTCCGCACAGATTTGCAGAGGGACTTTTTTTTAAAAGCTGCTGATGCAAATATAAGTACAGTTACTGACCAATAGGTGTCAGTAATGAATTACTTTGCATTTTCCGCTTTGATTTTTGCAGATGCTTTACGGTGATTTGTTTACTCTTTTGTCGGACTGTTGGCGGAAATAGTAACAGTCATAACTGTATGTGGTGAGCCGGCATCCTCCATCGCCTGGAGAACAGATTGCAGACCAGTAAATATATTTTGTGCCGGACCGTCAAGCATGGTTTCATAGTGTGTCAGGTTTACTTCCACTCCATGGGATTTCATCGACTCGATCTGTTCATAGATCGGATCCATATAGTTGCCGCCACCCATAGGGTATAGTGCAAATTTGGCGGATACCTTCTGTTTCGTGTCGTCAATCAGCCCGCGGTTCATCACGCTGTCATCTTCCGCCATATATACATGGCCTTCCGTATCACCCGGGCATCCCACCGAAAAAGTGGCACTGTAAACTACATGCACTCCGGTTTTGGCAATTTCGAGGAATGCAGCCTGGGTTACATCAAAAATGTGCGGAATACGTCCTCTCACAATGGTACTTACCCGGTCGGTTTTCATCCATACCTTAGAGGAGTCCACCTTCTTCAGTGCATTCAGGATCAGATCGGCAAAATTATCACTCATCGGGTAAAGCGAAAAGCTGGTACCTGCAATTCTTGGTTTTTTTTCTTTTGATTCGGTCATTGGTTAATAGTATAAAGTTTAAAATTATTAGAACCCGTTAGGGACTCTTTCGAGACGAATCCTGTATCGGAAAATGTCCCATTTTTTGATCAAGGGAACATTTTCCAAAACAGAGATTTTATCCCTGGCTTAGATCAAAATTGAAATTGTATTTCAGCGAACAGATGACGCGGCGGCTGCACGATGTATCCGGGTGTATCAAAAAACCCGTCAAAGTTGGTGTCAACCGGTGCGCCATTGGTAAAGTATAGTTCGTCGAACAGGTTATGGAGATTCAGCGATGCGGTAATATTAGATCTCAGCCTTGCATCGATTCCCAGGTCGGCCACAAAAAATGATGGCAATTTCATATCCTCTCGGTTTGTGAGTTCCAAAAATGCCTCTCCCATATAACGCCCGGTAAGTGAGAGGTCAACCCGCGGATCTGGCGAGTAGGTAACGGTGCCGTTTGCCAGCCAGTTCGGGCTCAGGATCGATTCCACATTTTCAAATACTTCGTCTGATCCACCCGGCGAAAACTCACGGATGTTTGTGGTCATCCAGGTGGCATTACCTGCAACCGAAACGCTTCGATGCAGCCGCCACTGCCAGTCGGCTTCAATTCCTGTTCTGTAGCTGTCGGCAATATTCTCGCGCATCTGCACAAATCCCTCCGCTACAAATTCTCCAGTGGGAGAAATTTCGTTGCTGAAATCCATATAGAATCCATTCAAATTCAGAGAAAATGCTGCAGTCTGGAAACGGATTCCGGCTTCATAATCATTAACATATTCAGCTTTTACCGAATTCCTGTTACTTACCACATTAATATTTCCGGGGTTAATACTGGTAGAGCCCAGTATGTCATGCCGGGTTGGTTCGCGTCCGCTGCGCCCGAACGATCCGTAGATATTCAGGTTTTCACTCAGAAAATAGGTGATCCCTGCTTTCGGGCTCAGAAATGTCCACTGCCTCACCGGTACGTTTACATCAGCGGTAGATATAACTGATTGAGCAAGAAATTCCAGGTCAGGATTCAGCTCCAGCCATACGGCACGCAGCTGCAGGTCTCCGTAAAGCTTCAGGTTCCCAATCCGGTAAGAGGCTTTTGCGAATGTACTGAACTCCTCTTTGCGGGAATTATCTGAGTAAAATGTATTCTGTCGTTGCGGGGCAAAACTCTCCTCGTTAATGCGGTCGAACCGGTACAGGTGAATGCCGCCTGAAAGATTTAAGCCGGTTTCTCCCTCATACTGCAGGGAAGATTGCAGGCCGTAGTGATCATTTTCGAGGCTGAATATCTGCTGAACGAAATTTCCATCCTCATCCGGAAATCCTACCGGGAAATCTCCTCCGGCTCCGCCATAATACAAGGATGAAGTGAGTGATAGTTGATCGGAAAGGCTGCGGCCGTACTGCAGCTGGAAAAACTGCTGAGAAAAAATATCTTCATCATGTTCCGACAGGGTGTTCGCTCTTGGATTCTCATTGATCAGTGTGATCGGAACAGGTTCATACGCCAGCTCGTTCTGGGTTTGCCCGGTAAATGCGGTTACCCGAATGATGTCCCTGTTTCCGAAATATCCGCCCGAAAGAAAAAAGGAAGTAGACTCTGTTCCTGAATTGTGCCGGTAACCGTCAGATCCGGTTTTGCTGAACCGGCTGTAGAGGCCAAAGTTATTGATTGATCCGGTATTAACTTCAGTGCTGAGGCGGTACGAATTGAACGCGCCGCCGGTTAGTGTAACACCGGCTGAGGATTCATCCATGCTGATGCTTCGGGATTCGAAATTTACGGATCCAGCATAAGAAGCCGTTCCATGTGTACTCGTACCTACACCGCGCTGCACCTGTACTGACTGAATACTGCTTCCGAAATCGTTAAAATTGGAAAAGAACACTCCCTGGTCGATCATGTCATTCAGCGGGATGCCGTTCAGTGTCATGTTGATTCGGGTTTGGTCCATACCACGCAGCCTCATATACCCGTAGTTCACAAATCGCGTGCCCGAGTCAGAATGCGTTAAAACGGAAGGGGTAAGCCTATCGAGAGTAAAGATCGGATCCTGACCGATGTTATTCTGTTCGATTTGAATCCGGCCAAGGGTGGTTTGAGAAACGGGTGCGTCGGCGTCAACCCGTACATCCTCCACAAAAATTTCGCTGCCCCTGAATGAGACCGGGGAAAGCTGGATGTTTAGAGTTTGATCCGTTCCGGAAACCGAAACTTCTTTTTGAGAAAATCCGATGAAACGAACCAGCAGAACTTCATCGCTATCGTTTTGCAGGTTCAGAAGAAAGTGGCCGTTCCGGTCAGTTGCGGTTCCATTTTGGGTTCCCTGCTGCAAAATTGTAGCTCCGTGCAGAGGGTTCCCTGTTGAAGCATCCGTTACGGTTCCCTGAATGGTTTGAGCGTGTAACAGATGGGCCGAAAAAAGCAGCCCGAAAAGAAGAATGGTAAATTTATACATGATGCCTCCATCAATTTTAGATTCGATTGAAGGAGGGGGTACAGCTTTTTTAAAAAACTGCAGATCGTTCGGTTTCCCTACGCCGGTATAACCCGGTTCAGGTTCACAGGGTATGATCTCAGTCCCGTTTACAACCAGGACACCCCCAACCTTTGTTGATTGAAGCTCAAAGGTACGGGAGATGCGGACGACGTTCAACCATTATTCGTTGATCTTTATCATTGATTATATCAATTGATGAAGCATTTCATTCACAAAACGTCCTTACAGGACGAAAACTCATCATTAATTGTTTATCCATTGCTACCGACAAAGCGTCCCTTTCGGGACGCGGTTAGTAAACGATAATTTGCAGCCGGGAATATCATTGTTTCGATCTTTACATCCTGCTTCAATTACGCGTCTCATGGAGACGCTTTATCGGTAGCAACCAGAAAGAGCGTGAGTACGGCCTGCGTTCCGGAGGGTACGCCTTATGATTGATTTCAGAATAGCATGTGCTAAGATTTTCTGATATAAACTATTAAAGAATCATGCTATGCACAAAGCGTCCTTACAGGACGATATTTTATCATATTATTGCCATTCGTTTGCTACCGACAAAGCGTTCCCCCCGGGACGCGGTTTGCGGATAGCATTATAATAGCTATGAATTTGATTTACATCTGAATAAGATTATGCTATTGCTATATTACGTTTCTGCGAAACGTTTTGTGGAAGGCTGCAAGCAGCAAAACTTTCAGGATTTTATTCAAATTGTCAACACGTTTCAATTACGCGAGGCTGTCCCAAAAGGTATAATTCATCGAAACTCGCTTAAATAATTTAGATTCTTTCTTCTGACTCACCCTATTTCCCTCTCTAAAAAAATAGAGAGGGATTAGAGGACTAAATTATTTAAGCTGGTTCATAAATTGATTTACTTTTGGGACGGCCTCATTTTGTCGGCAGCAAATAATGACTTGCGCAAGCACAGCCTGCGTCCCGGCAGGGACGCTTTGTGAACTGGCAACAAATCACCAGTGACGACAATCAGGTCTGAAATTGATAAAAACAATTCAAATCGCCATCAGAAACTGCGGCAAAATATTCATACATTTCACCTGCGAAATCAATCAAACCGATTCAGATGAAGTTTATGATCCCCAGAATATTATTCATCACAATTTTCTCCGCTTTTCTTATCGCTGGCTGTGCCAACCGCAACGAAACCGAAACCGAACTCCCCGGCCTGCAGCAGCATATTGAATGGCTTGCCGATGATCAAAGAGAAGGCCGTCTTGCCGGAACGAGCAGTGAAGCTGAATCCGCCAATTACATTGCTGATTATTTTCTGAGAGTGGGAGCATCACCGGCCGGTGATGACGGTACATATTTCCAACAGTTTACCCTCGAAGGCCCAATGCCACAGGCGATGAACGTGGAGAACCACATTTCGAGGAATGTGGTGGCATTTATTGAGGGAGAAGAGCATCCCGGCAGGTATATTATTCTGGGTGCCCATTACGACGGGCAGGGCTCCGGCGGTATTATTTCGATGGATCACGGCGGTGAGCCTTCCATCCACAACAGCGCGGATGATAACTCTTCGGGAACGGCTGCTCTGTTGGAACTTGCACGGCATTATGCAGAGAATCGTCCGTCTGTATCGGTAGTGTTTGCCGCATTCTCAGGTGAAGAACTGGGGCTGATCGGCTCGAGCCATTTTGTGGATACGATGGAGATAGATGTAGAGGATATTCTTGCAATGATCAACATGGATATGATTGGCCGTATGGAAGAAGATAAGCTCACCATTTTCGGCACCGGTAGTGCCGATATTTGGGATTCGCTACTTGATGATATATCCGATGATTCGCTTGATATCACCCGCACACCATCCGGCAGTGGTGCCAGTGATCATGCTTCTTTTTATCGGACAGGCATTCCGGTGCTGCATTATTTTACCGGGACTCATGATGATTACCACCGTCCGACCGATACCGCAGATAAAATCAATTACACCGGTATCGAAAAAGTGATGAGCCATGTAATAGAAACTGTAGAAGAACTATCCCGTTACAGCCCCGATGAGATTGAATTTCGTGAATCAACCGACCCTCGACAAACCGGTGTGATGATGGATGGTCCTTCGCTCGGAGTTACACCCGATTACAATTGGGGAGGTGAAGGATTCCGGATTTCAAGTGTTCGTGAGGGTATGCCTGCAAAAGAAGCAGGACTCGAAGCCGGGGATCTGATTATCCAAATAGGAGATAAAAAAATTGCTGATATTTATGAGTACATGGAAACTCTGAGCGATTATGATGTAGGTGATACGATGGAGGTCACAGTTCTCAGAGATGACGAGACGTTAACATTTACTATTCAATTTTGAGCTATGAAAACCAATTTATTTGCGATAATTATTCTCTTTGCCGGCCTGCAGATCGCCTGTTCCGATCAGTATCGTCAGCATCAGCTGCCTGATCTGCCCTCAGGTGTACAGGCTATTTCGCTTTTGGGCGATACGCTGTATACACCTGAAATTGCTCCTGAAGTTGAAGAAGAATTTCGTGCAAATCTTGAGAAAGCGATTCAGAATTACCGGATTGATCCCGAGGATGCAAAGAATTTAATCTGGCTTGGCAGACGCACTGCGTATCTCGGAGAGTACCGCGATGCTGTACGTGTTTTTACTGAGGGCGTGTTCAAGCATTCGGAAGATCCGAGAATGTATCGTCACCGGGGCCACCGTTATATTACACTCAGGCTTTTCGATTATGCCATCTCCGACTTTGAAAAGGCGGAAGTACTCATGCGCCGAATGGATGATATTGTTGAACCGGACGGGCTGCCGAACGAACTTGGAATCCCCACCAGCACTCTGAAGTCGAATGTATGGTATCATCTTGGCCTGGCGCATTATGTAAAAGGTGAATTCGATAAAGCGATTCGCGCTTATGAAAATGCATTAAATCTGGACCTGACAGATGATATGGAGATAGCTACGCTTTACTGGTACTACATGGCACTGAAACGAAGCGGACAGGATGAAAAAGCCGGAGAAGTGATTGCCCACGTAACACCCGATATAGAAATCATAGAAAATGACGCTTACCTGGAACTGCTGCTCGTATTCAAAGGTATTTTTGATGCAGACCGGCTGACCGGTGCCGGGGATGATGCACTCCAAAATGCAACCATCGGCTACGGTTTAGGAAACTGGCACTACATTAACGGAAGGGAAGAGCGCGCTTTCGAAATTTGGCAAGAGATCTACGATGCCGGAAACTGGCCTGCGTTTGGGTTTATTGCGGCGGAAGGGGAGTTGAGTAGGGAGTATTGAGTATCAAGTATCAGGTATTGAGAATTGGGCAAAATCAAAACTTCCCCTCTCGAGAGGGGATTGAGGGGTGTGTAGAGAATTTAATTTGAACGTAAATTGATTCTTTGTGCAACAGCCGTTACCGGGAACACACCCCTGAGTTTCAAAGCAACGCTTTGCGTTCTTTTCCAACTCTTTCCCCTCTTAAGAGGGGATTACTCATACCCTTCTGATTACTCAATACTTGATACTCAATTCTTTAAACCTCAGCCACTTCATCAAGCTTAACACCCACAAGACGGCTTACGCCGGTTTCCGGCATGGTTACTCCGTACATCATCTCTGCTTTTGACATCGTTTTCTTATTGTGAGTAATGATAATAAACTGAGTTTCATCCGCAAACTGACGAATCATGGAGGCAAACCGTTCAATATTCGCATCATCAAGCGGAGCATCAACCTCATCAAGCACACAGAAAGGGGAGGGCTTTACAAGGTAGATCGCAAACAGCAATGCAATGGCGGTGAGTGTTTTTTCGCCACCTGAAAGCTGGTTGATACTGGATGGCCGCTTACCACGCGGGTTAGCCACAATTTCAATTTTTGCTTCCAGCGGATCTTCAACATTTTCTTCGAGCAGAAGGTCACAATTGTCATCCTCTTTAAACAGGGTATGAAAAACAGATTTAAAATTTTCCCGTATTTCTTTGAAGGTCTCATTAAACCGCTCAGTTGCAGTTTGATTGATCTCGTCAATAGTTTGCCGTAATTCTTGCTCGGCTTTTTGGAGATCCTGAATCTGCTCTTCGTAAAAATCGAGCCGCTCTTTTTCTTCTTCAAACTCTTCGATGGCAAGCGGGTTTACTTCTCCGATTCTGTTTAGCTTTTGCTTCAGTTCAGCTATTCGCTTTTTAGCCTCTTCCGGAGTGGTGTCTTCTGGAAGTTCTTCCTCAAGCTGATTCATCAGAATGCCATAGGTCTCCCACACATACTCAGAAAGTGATTCGGCTTGCATCTCAAACTTTTCACGCGCCATCGTAAGGTGGTGAACAAGCTCCATGTTTACTTCTTTGTTACGTCTGAGCTCTTTCAGTTCCTTATCAATCTCATTAATCACACCGCGCTGCCTGCTGCTTGCCTCTTCGGCTTCACTAAGCTTATTGTCTGCAGTAACTTTCTGCTCTTTTGCTTTGGCAAGTTTGTTCTTCGTTTCTACAATAGTGTCTTTGTATGAAGTAATTTTCTCATCGCTTTGCTTCATCAATTCCTTTCGAGATTCAAGCCGGCTATTCAGCGTATCAATCCCTTCTTCGGCGCGGCGTATTTCTTTCTCTAAATTACCCGCTTTATTCTTTACGTCCTGATGTTTCAGCTGGGCATCATTATAGCGGTTTTGTGCAATAGCACGCTCATCTTCGAGCTTTTGGAGCTCTTTTTTCTTTTCTTCCTGCTTTTTATTCAACTCCTCAATTTTATCCTGGAGTTCATTCTGTTCAGGACTCAAAGATTCAAGTTTTTCACGCGCTTCCCCTTCTGTACTCGAAATAGATTCTTTCCGAGATTTGAGCTCGCTTACATTTTTTTCATACACCTGGATGGTTGACTGTAAACGGCTTACAGACTGATCCGCATTCCGGCGGTTTTGTTGTAACTCTGAGATTTCATTTCTGATCTGTCCCGGATTTAAATCCTGGATAGTTTTCAGGATCGCTTCAAGCTCTTCTTGTTTATTTTTTTGATCATCCTGAATCTTACCGAGCTTCTTTTCGAGCTTATCAAGTTTATCTTTTAAACCGAGGCGAATTCCCGCCTTTTTATCTTTACTTCCGCTTTTCAGGATTTTATCTGAAGTGATCAGGTCTCCGCCGGAAGAAACAGCGGATGTGCCGCCTTTGGAAATAAGCTTTACAGCTTGTTCGGTTGTATCAGCAAACAGTACCGAACCCAGCAGTAATTCAGCAACAGGTTTGAATTTTTTATCAACATCAACAAACTGAAGAATTGACTCAGATTCAACTTTGTAACTGTTCTTCAGTTCTTTGAGAGGGATAAAAGTAGCGCGCCCTTTATTTTCCTGCTTCAGTAAATCTGATGCTTTAATAGCATCGTCCATTGTTTCAACAACCAGGTAATGCACGGCATCTCCCAAAGCGATTTCGAGCGGAGCTGCATGGTCTTCATCAGTCTGTAGCAGTTTTCCGACCGGAGCCAGCGTTTTAAAATCACCGGAGTGGTTTTCCGTTAGCCAGGCAACTGAAGAGGGGAGTGCGTCATTCGACTCAGCAAGGCTTTGCATCAATTCCATTTCAGACCGTACGGAATCGGCTTTGCTCTGCAGCGATCGTATTTCATCACGGAACTCTTCCCGTTTTTCCGACAAACTATCGCGCTGCTCCATCACAAGCTGTAAATCATTTTCACGATTTTCGAGATCTGAAGTCAGCGATTCGAGTCTCTTTTTTTCTGATTGTAACGTTTTGTTGCTTTCGCTGATCAGCTTTTCGAGATCTTCAATTTCATTCCTGATTCTCTCTCTGTCATCTTCGCTGTTTTCCAGTTTTGATTCCAGTTTAATCCGATTTGACTGGACCGCACTCAATTTTTGGCTGATGCTGCTAACTGAAATTTCAAGTTCAAAAAGTTCGTGCCTTACTTTGGAATATTGCTGCTGAAGTTCTGTAAATCTTTCTTTTGATTCATCCAGGCTGCTTTCTGATTGCTTCAATTCATCCGAAAAACCCTCCAACTTACGCGAGCTTGCCTGTTTCAGCTTTTCTAAATCTTCGAGATCTTTCCTGCTCTGTTCAATGTCTTTTTTATGCTGCTGAATAAAACCTTCTTCATTGCTGATTTTTTCTTCCAGTATCTGAACTTGGGTTTCCATTTCCCTGATACCGCTGTGCAGCTGGCTCACATGCCTGCGGGCTTCAGCTTCAGCACGTTCTTTCTCAAGCAATTCGGTTCGTGATTTTTCCTCACGCTGTTCAAGATTCTCAAGCTTTTTTGCGATCTCTTTTTTCTCTTTTTCTGCATTATTGATCCGCTTTTTAAGGGGATCAAGCTCTTCCTCAATAGCAACATACTGATGAAGGTTGTAGGCTTTATCAAGAGTAACAAGTTCGGATTTAAAGGTTTTGGCTTTTGCAGCTTTTTCAGCCTGTTTTTCGAGGGAGCTAACTTTTTTCCGTACTTCAACCAAAATGTCTTCAAGACGTTGCAGGTCTTTCAGTGTTTCATCCAGCTTGCGAAGTGTTTGTTTTCGTTTGTCTTTGTAGCGGGTAACTCCGGCAGCTTCTTCAAACAGCCTTCTGCGATCATTATTCCGGTCATTCAGAATTTCCTCTACCATTTTCAGCTCAATCACAGAATAAGCATCCGAACTCATTCCGGTATCCATGAAAAGCTCCATGATATCCTTGAGGCGGCAGGCAGTATTATTGATCAGGTATTCACTGTCTCCCGATCTGTAAAGGCGCCGGGTGATGGTAAGTTCGCTGTATTCAACCGGCAGAATTCCCTTATCATTTACAAAAGTGAGAGAAACTTCAGCCAGCCCAAGTGCTTTCTTTTTAGCGGTACCATTAAAAATCACATTACTCATTGCACTTGACCGCAGAAGGGAAGGCCGTTGTTCACCAAGTACCCATCTCATCGCATCTACAATGTTGGACTTACCGCATCCGTTGGGCCCTACAATGGCAGTAATTCCGCTATCGAACTTTACGTGAGTTTTATGTGCAAAACTCTTAAAGCCGTGTAATTGAAGATCAGATATATACATGCATTAAATAATAACAGACAAAAGGAATAATTGGAAGAACTCAGAGAGCGCATAAAAAAAATTCCGGATCTGAAACCGGATCCGGATATCACAAAAAAACCGGTCTGCCTTAAACAGTCATGATTTCTTTTTCTTTCACTTCAAGCATTTCATCAACTAATTTGATGAATTCATCAGTATGTTTTTGAACCATTTCTTCAGCTTCGAACCGGGAATCTTCAGGAAGAGACTCGCTTTGGACCGTGCTTTTAATTTCATCGTTAGCATCGCGTCTTGAGTTTCTTATACTGATGCGTGCTTTTTCAGCAACTTCTTTTGCGTGTTTTACCAGTTCAGTTCTTCGCTCTTCAGATAAAATCGGCAGAGGAATTCGAATAAGATTTCCGTCATTGTTTGGATTTAATCCCAAACCTGATGACATGATCGCTTTTTCTATATCCTCAGTAACAGATTTATCGTATGGCTGTACAGTGAGCAGACGCGGCTCCGGGGCGCTTACGGTTGCAAGCTGATTCAGAGGTGTGAGAGATCCGTAGTAGTTTACTTTAATATTATCGAGTAATGCCGGGTTTGCTTTACCGGCTCGGATATGAGTAAACTCTTTTTTGCAGTATGCAGCTGCCTCTTTCATATTTTCTTTGGCAGCATCGATGGTTAACTGTAATTCTTCTGGTATCATGGTAATAGTGATTAGGTAAAATTACTTTCCGTCGAAAATAATTATATCAGAATTTTCAATAAGATTGCTGAACATTTTAAGGAGTACGAATTTAAGAAAACTACGACTCATCCCAAACAACGGTTGTGCCAACTTTTTCGTCAGAGCATACAACTTTTTTGAGATTTTGAGGCACGTTCATATTAAAAACAATGATCGGAGTTTTATTATCACGGCAGAGGGTAAATGCAGTTAAATCCATCACATCTAATCTTTTTTGGAGAACATCGTCGCCATGGATTTGATCAAATTTTTTGGCATCGGAATTCTTCTCAGGGTCTTTATCATAAATTCCATCAACACGTGTGCCTTTAAGTATAACATCACATTCAATTTCGATAGCACGTAAAGATGCGGCCGTATCGGTTGTGAAATAAGGATTGCCTGTACCGGCCCCGAAAATTACCACACGGTTTTTTTGGAGGTGACGAATGGCACGCCTTCTGATGTATGGTTCAGCAATTTCTTCCATTCGGATTGCACTCATCAGGCGTGTATGAACCCCCTTTCTTTCCAGTGCATCCTGAAGCGCCATGCTGTTAATCATTGTGGCCAGCATTCCCATGTAATCTCCCTGCACACGATCCATACCTTCGGTGGCACCTTTCACTCCTCTGAAAATATTACCGCCCCCGATTACGACCGATATCTGAACGCCTTCGCTGTGTACTCCTTTAATTTCTTCAGCATATTGGGTTAAAATATCACCGTCAATTCCATGTCCCTGTTCGCCCAGCAGGGCTTCACCACTTAATTTTAAAAGAATGCGTTTATATTGATTGGCCACTTTTAAGGAAGTTAATTTTTGATTAGCTAAACAAACATTGCAGTGATTGTAATAAAAAAACAGTAGATAAAAAAAAGGCTACCAAAATGGCAGCCTTTAAAAATAATCAATTATGATTCGCCAAGCTGAAGCCTGTGAAACGACTTCACTAACGGAGCGTCGTTTTGTTTCAGGTACTCTTTAACAGATACCCCGTTATCTTTAACGAACTTCTGCTCCAGCAACACCCGCTCCTCGTAGAATCTTCGCAGCTTACCCTGGGCGGCTTTTTCTGCGATCTCAGACGGCTTGCCTTCGTTGATCAGCTGCTCTTTAGCAATCTCGAGCTCTTTATCAATAACTGAAGAATCAACACCTTCGCGTGTTACTGCAATTGGATTCATAGCAGCAATCTGCATTGCTATATCTTTGCCGATTTTTTCAGAATCCACATCACCTTCAAATTCAACAAGTACACCAAGCTGGTTGCCGGGGTGGATATAATCAACAAGTGCACCGTCAGATTTTACAAATACAACTCTGCTGATTTCGATTTTTTCACCGATCTTTCCAACCATACCTTCAAGATGCTTCTCAATGGTAAGGTCACCCACAGTTTGCTGCATCAGCTCTGCGACAGATCCGGTTTCATTTTCGAACGCTGCATTTAAAAATGATTCTGCCTGATTTTGGAAATCTTCGTTTCGGGCCACGAAATCGGTTTCGCAGTTAATTTCCAAAACAACGCCCTTGTTCTTGTCATCGCTCAGTTTAGAAAGAATCAGTCCCTGATTCGCCTCTCTGTCGGCGCGTTTTTCAGAAACTTTTTGACCTTTTTTACGAAGAATTTCAACGGCTTTTTCCATATCGCCATTGGCTTCGGCAAGGGCTTTTTTGCAGTCCATCATACCTGCGCCTGTTTTGTCGCGCAGTTCTTTAACATCTTTTGCACTAATACTCATGGGTTCTGTAATTAGTCAATTAATCTTTTTCGTTTGTTTCTTTAGATCCTTCTTCTTCAGCCGGCTCAGTGTCTGACTCTTCTGATTTGGCATCTTCTTTTTTGTCATCAGATTTTGCCTTGGCATCTGCTTTAGACTCTTTTGAATCCTCAGAATCATCTTTTTTGCGCCGTCGTTTTCGCCGCTTACGAACAGGTTTTCCAGCCTTTTCATCATCATCCTGCGCTTCCAAATCATCTTCCGGAGCTTTAACTCTCGCTTCTTCAGAAGCAGCTTCCATCAGCTCTTCTTCTTTCATCGCTTCGCGCTCAGCGTTTCCTTCAATAATAGCATCTGCAATCAGACCTGTAACCAGCTTAATGGTTCGGGCTGAGTCATCGTTTGCCGGTACGATGTAATCCGGAATGTCAGGGTCACTGTTCGTATCGATCATTGCCACAATCGGGATGTTCAGTTTAACCGCTTCGTTTATGGCGATCTCTTCTTTGATGGTATCAACCACAAAAATAGCTCCGGGAAGCCGGGTCATGTTGGCAATTCCGCCAAGAGTTTGCTCAAGCTTTTCCTGCTCACGATCCAGCATCAAACCTTCTTTTTTCGTGAGTTCATCGTAGGTACCGTCATTTCGCATCTGCTCAATCTCTTCCATTCGTGAAATACTTTTACGAACAGTGCTGAAATTGGTAAGCATACCGCCAAGCCACCGGTGAGTTACAAATGGCATGCCCGAACGGATTGCCTCTGTCTTTATAATATCCTGTGCTTGTTTTTTGGTACCGACAAAAAGAATGGTTTTTCCTGCTCTTGCCAGTTTTGTAACCTCATCAAGTGCTTCCTGTAAATAGTTTTGAGACTTTTTGAGGTCGATGATATGAATCCCGTTTCTTTGCATAAAGATGAATTCTTTCATCTTGGGATTCCAACGGCGGGTAAGGTGGCCAAAATGCGCACCTGATTTTAGTAGTTCTTCTACTGTTGCTGCTTTAGGCATAAATAATATGTGATTTTGAGTTAGTCCTCTACAAAGGTCATCCCCAATGCGCTAATCACGCCATGGCGTGACACTCGGCGAAGGGTCGCTCTGTATGTGTATTTTTTCAGTGTGCAGGGTTCAGGCAGCAAGGTACAGGATAACCTGCACCCTGATCCATGTGCCTTGTACCTTGATTATCGTTTACTAAACTGGAACTTCTTACGTGCTTTAGGCTGTCCGTATTTTTTACGCTCAACCATTCTGTCATCACGTGTAAGTAATCCATTTTCTTTCAGAACACCATGTACATCCTCATTGAGGTCATCAAGTGCTCTTGCCAGTGCGAGTGAGATTGCTCCGGCCTGACCGGTTACACCGCCGCCCCGTACTGTAACTTTAATATCGTACTTACCATCCATCTCGGTTACGGTAAGCGGGAGTTTTGCAATATTCATTCGAGCCTGAGTGCTCAGGTAATCTTCAAACGGTTTGCCATTTACAATAAACTCGCCTTTGCCCGGCTTGATGTAAAGTCGTGCGGTGGATGTTTTTCTTCTTCCTATATAATTTGCTTTCGCCATAGCTGGTTATTTAAATATCAATTTTCTCTGGTTGCTGTGCGGTAAGTGTATGAACCGGCCCTGCGAATACTCTCAGATTTTTCTGGAGTTTACGTCCGAGTTTATTTTTCGGAAGCATTCCTTTTACGGCCATGGTTACAAGAGAGGTTGGATCTTTTGCCAGCATTTCTTCTGCTGAAGTAAACTTCTCACTCCCGATATACCCGGTGTGACGGAAATACATTTTGTTGGTCATTTTACTGCCGCTCAATGCTACTTTTTCAGCATTGATTACCACAACATTGTCGCCCACATCAATATGAGGGGTGAATTCCGGTTTGTTTTTACCTCTTAAAATCGTTGCTATTTTACTGCTAAGCCTGCCAAGCGGCTGATCTTCCGCATCAATAAGTACCCACTTTTTCTTAACTTCGCCGGTGGCGGCTGAATATGTTTTGTTACTAATCGTGTTCACGAGATTCTCTGGTTTTTTGCAAAATTGATAAGTCGATAAAAATAAGGGTTAAAATTTATGATTGCAATACCAAATCGATATAAAATTTTCATCGAAAACAAGATTTTACTGTTTGCATCAGCTTCTGATTATTTATACCGAAGCCGCGATTTTGCCGTTAGCACAAGGGATGACTAAATTACTGAACACTTTTTTATATCTGACAAAGTTTGCAGAAGCAAATGGCAAATATGAGCTACCAAATTATTAATCTCATGGATATGAAACGATTAGCAACAATTCTGACAGTTACACTCTTATTCTTTTCATGCGGAACAGATTCAACAAGTGATATTTCATTTGGTCCGGGCGGACAGCAAGCTATAATTCCATCAGGTTTACTGGAGGCAACAGTGGATACTGAAGTATGGCCCGGTGAGATAACCTCAGTCGAATTTACAGCCGATGGTGCAAAAGAAATTGTTACAGTAAGTGCAAGCCGATCCGACGTAGAGAGTATCGGAGGTGATGATGAGGAAGTGATGGTTATTCGAATTTTCTCTGAAGAAGGTTCGCTGTTAATGGAAGGTGATTATTCCGGAGAAAATATTGAGATTACGCTCGATGAGGCAGATGCTAATTTGCCTGACGAGCGCTGGAAATCAAGCAGCGGTACTGTTCAAATTGTGGAACTCTCGGAGTTTAACTTGCAGGTCAGGTTTAATGCAGCAATGAGGCT
>SLAU01000175.1 GCA_007126675.1 Balneolaceae bacterium | reverse complement strand
TTCAGATCTTCAGCCGTCATGATTTTTGCTTGCTTCAAGTAACTATCCCGGTTTTGATTTGGCCTTAAAATTACTGAACCAAGAAGTGGTAAACAATTTGTTTTGTGATTGATGTTATCAGAGATGAGTTGTCTTTTCTCAACTGACCAATCATGATTAGTTGCTAAATTTTTTTTGTTGGAAATATCTTGAATAAGAATATCTAACAAATAAAATTCGTCATGCCACGCCCCAGCGTGGCATCTCCTGCCTATATCAACGGCTGGAGATCCCGGACCTGCCCATCGAAGCCTTGGCGTAGTTGGGTATTCGCTAAAGCTCCGTCCGGGATGACGCCCTTACTGGACATAGTCACTTTTATTCCAAAAATTTTATACCGAATTCAGGTTAAGTTTATTAAGAAGAAGAACGCCTTCCAGCAATTCCAAATATTTCAAATCTCTATTGAACTCATAGGAAGAGAGTATCAGTGATTGCAATTAATTCATTGCGGGCTTTGTTACCTTTGGCTCCTCTGAATAGCGAATAAAAATGTCTCCACAGAAAAAGTATAAACTGTTCCTGATCATTGCTATCGCGCTGATTGCATTTACATTGCGGCCACCTCTTACGTCGGTTGGCCCGCTTATTTATGAAATCAGGCTCGACACCGGTCTGTCTAACACATTGCTTGGAATGCTAACCACCCTTCCGATTCTTGTTTTCGGCCTTGTATCGGTGCTGACACCTCTGCTGACCCGCAGAATCGGTACTGAAGGAACCATGGCTTTTGCGCTGCTGGTGCTGACTGCCGGAATTCTGCTGAGGGTGATTCCCACAAACATTGCCCTTTTCTTAGGAACCCTGGTACTGGGAGTCGGGATAGCGTTTGGTAACGTTCTGCTGCCGGGCATTGTCAAAAAATCATTCCCGGAAAAGTCGGGACTTGTCACCGGCATTTATTCCGGCATGCTTGGAATAGGTGCCGCGGTTGCTTCGGGAGTAAGCGTGCCGCTGAGTGAAGACCTGGGGTTAGAGTGGCGGGGCTCTCTTGGAGTCTGGGCTATTTTCTCATTTGTGGCGCTGCTATTCTGGCTGCCTCAGCTAAGGCGAAGTATACCTGTTGTTGCGAGAAGATCATTACGGGAATCGCTTAAAAGTTTGGGAAAATCATCTCTGGCCTGGCATGTCTCCCTTTTTATGGGATTACAGTCATTTACTTTTTACATCATCATTGCCTGGCTGCCCGAAATATTACAGGATCGCGGTATTGGGGCTGCGGAAGCGGGCTGGCTGCTTGCACTTTGCCAGGGTGTGGGTGTAATCGGGACGTTTATTGTTCCAAACTGGGCTGCGCGGTTATCAACCCAAAAATTCCCGGTTCTTGTGCTGATCATTTTGGAAATGATCAGTATTATCGGCTTAATGATACCCAATACAACATTTGTTTTACTTTGGGTATCTATGCTTGGATTCAGCATGGGGGCTTGTTTTGGAGTGGCACTATTATTTATCGTTTTGAGAACCCGAGATACGCAATCAGCTAACGAAATATCCGGCGTATCACAGTCCATCGGCTATACAATAGCAGCAACCGGCCCGGCTCTTTTTGGTGCTTTATTTGATATCACCGCAATGTGGAGCATTCCTCTTGGATTTTTACTCATCATCAGTGCTTTAAAACTCTGGACCGGATTAAATGCAGGCAGGCGTGCTTTTATTTAGGTTACGTCAGTTTCACAAGAGGATCCCTAAGGTTCGACACAAGAATTTTTTGATGAGTGTGACACTCTTTCAAAAACATATACATTTGTTCACGATGTAAAAGAAAGTGCCATCCGGCACGCTGTATTTTGTGGCAAAGCCATCCCTTTGGGTTAACCCGGTGATTCATCGCCGGGGCTGACATAACCGCCGACGTGAAAGTACCGTAGGTACGATCCATTGAGTACTCAGTGGGGGCGCTGATCAAGTTTTTGCCCGACAACCATCGGATAGTATACAGTTGCTATCGTTACTTCAAGCCCGATGGTTTTTTGTTGGGAGAGTGTTTTTTACCCGGAGATAAATCACCGGGTTACAATATTGGCCGTGCCTAACGGCACTCAATGCAAAGCTTTAGTTTTAAATTATCATCTGAGGCTGTCCAAAAAGTAAATCAACTTATGAACCAGCTTTAATAATTTAGACATTAAATCCCTCTCTATTTTTTAGAGAGGGATGATAGGGTGAGTCAGAAAAATAAATCTAAATTATTTAAGCGAAATTCGATGAACTGTACCTTTTTGGACAGCCTCTATTGCTGGTGCCTCTTCGAGGTGAATTGATAAAATCTGCCATATTTTTAGGACGGAGAGTTAAAATAGCTTAGCATCAAATAAACATCTTTTGTGTTTTTGTGTTTTCGTGGCAAAAAAATACTTGCAAAACTATAACTATGGCTTTTAGTTTAGTTTTCTAAATTCAAACACGGATATTCGTTAGTACTAAAAAGGCACCACTGCCCTCACTCTATAGTAAATGTCTGTATCCGCATCAGTAAACAGTTCTTGCGCCGGTTGTGCAATTCCCAGTGCATGCGTAAAACCAATCCCCAGAACCGAAATCCTGTTCTTGATTTCCACGCCGGCCCCCCAACGCTGTTCCGTTCCGGTAGTTCCATCATCCATACGTGCATCCCATACCACGCCGGCATCAGTAAATAATGCAAGTGAGGTTCTGCCCAGGCTCACCAGTCCCAGGATTCTTGTATCCAGTGATGGCAGAAACGGCATCCTGTATTCCAGACTTCCGAATGCAACCTGCCGGCCAGCCACAAAACTACGATATCCCCTTACCCGTTCTGCCTCATTAAAAAGCAGAAGTGGTACTTCTGCCGGCAGGTTCAAATTTATATTATCATATCTCGAAAACCCGATAAAATCCTGCGGCAAAGGTTCACCCCATTGTGCCTGCAAACGTACCTGTGCAAAAATTCTGTGCATTCCAATTGCAGGTAAAATTGTATATGCATTCAGATCGGTAGTTAAAAACCGCACATCTGAGCCTAGAATGTTCTCCGCTCCCGTTGCGCTGATGCTGAGTCCGGTTCCATCAAGCGGATGAATTCCGTTATCCCGCCAGGGGCGCTGCTTCTTTATCGTCCAGCCAAGGCGCAGGTCGGTCTGACGCGCTTTTACCGGTGCAGGCAGCAGGAAATTATCATCAAACCGGTCCCGTTCAAATGGGCGAATCAGTACATGACGTGCTCTGGCAAAGAAATTACTTCCGCGGTACGGGCCTTCAAAGATATCCAGCGGCCAGCGAGCGTTTATTTCGGCACCGGTCAGCTCTTCAACCAAAAACCTGTCGCCGTAAAACCGTGCGTTTTCCGGAAGTTTGAAAAGTGAAAACCCGATAGAGGGGTAAAATTGGTTGTTGATGTAATTGATCGATCCATATGAGTTTCTCCCCGGATCGGAAAAGGATACCCAACCAAGTGCAGAGATCAGATGTTTCCCCAGCGGCTCGGTCCAGTTCGTAGTGGCAAAAACTCCCCAGTTATCCGGACCTGCATAATATGGCAGGGCTAATGATAAAGCATGCGTAATATTTTTGAATGAACTGTAGCTGAAGCGATCCGTGATCAGTGATTCATCAGGCTCTATCAGAGAGGGAATCTCATTCGGAGGTGCTTTATGCCGCCAGCTTGCATAACTCTCCGGAATCTCAATCTCTTTGAAGAATGGCTCTCTGTCAGCTTCCACCCAGTAAACGGCATCCCTGCGCTTGGTTTCACTTGCCTTTATCAACAGCTTTTCGGTTTGCAGTGTATCATCCTCGGCAATCCAGCCGTAGAGATCTCCCCCTGTAAATAGATTAGTAACCCGTTTTTCCTGCTCACCTTCAAAACTGTAGACAAATACATTCGGCACTTCGTCCCGCAGCGATGTGTAAGCTATTTTGCTTTCATCGGGGCTTAAAATTGCTTTCCGGTTGTCGTGATCCGGGTTGTCGATCACCTTCTCATCACCGGTTTCGCGGTCAATTAAGACCAGGTGGCGATCTCCGTTTTCTTCAAACCGGTGGATCAGCCAGCTGTTTTGTGATGGAATCCAAACCGGCCACAACACTTGTATATCTCCGGAATAGCTTGTTACCCGTGTTTCTGCTCCGCTGTTCAGATCAAGCGTAAACAGGTTCCCCGTCCCCTGTTCATTTACAATGTAGCTGATCATCCCCTCTTCGGGTCCGGCTATGGGGTACCTCGCGCGACGGCTGTCGGTGAGCCGCGTTTCCCGGCCGTTTTCCAAATCGAGTTTATGAATATCATTTACAAGCGATGACCTTTCTCCCCGCACGGTTCTGGAGTAGAAAACGGTATTTCCATCTTTGCTCCAGCTCAGATCGGTATTGATGCTTCCTTCCGCCAGCATGGTTGTTTTCCGGGTCGAATCGTTCTGAACCACAAAAAGTCTCCGCACCGGCCGCTGCATGGAAGCCAGGGAAAGCAGCGCGATTTTTGAACCGTCGGGACTTACCGACATATCGT
>SLAU01000152.1 GCA_007126675.1 Balneolaceae bacterium | reverse complement strand
GCGCCGCGCCATTCCCCACCGTTTCACTGTCATCTCGACTGCAGGCACGTGCCATTGCGTGCCGGAATGGAGAGATCTCCCATCCAGCCACAATCAACAACCATCACCCCATATACGGATATCGCCAGTCTTTAGGGGCAACGCGGGTTTCTTTAATCGCACGCATCGACAGCCAGCGGAGCATGTTTATTACGCTGCCTGCTTTGTCGTTTGTGCCTGATTTTCGTGATCCTCCAAACGGTTGCTGGTTCACAACCGCAGCAGTTGGTTTATCATTTATGTAGAAGTTGCCGGCTGCATTCCGGAGTTTGTCTGCCATGTGCTTAAGCATGTACCTGTCTCGTGCAAAAATGGCACCTGTCAGTGCATATGGTGAGGTGTTATCACAAATCTCCAGTGTCTCCTCAAACTTATCATCTTTGTACACATAAATTGTGAGAACCGGCCCGAAAATTTCTTCCTGCATCGATTTGAACTTCGGATTTGTAGTCACGATTACGGTGGGTTCAACAAACCATCCTTTTGAATCGTCGTAACCGCCGCCCGCAATGATTTCGGCTTCATCCGATTCTTTTGCGTAATCGATGTAGCCTGTAATCTTATCAAATGCTTTGCGGCTGATGACTGCTCCCATAAAGTTTGAAAAATCTTCAACATCACCCACTTTAATTTTGCCAACTTCAGTGACCAGTCCATCTTTTAATGCCGGCCAGATCGATTCGGGAACGTACATTCTTGAGGCGGCTGAGCACTTCTGCCCCTGGTACTCAAAGGCAGCTCTCAAAGCGGCAACTTTCAGCTGATCCACATTGGCAGAGTTGTGTGCGAAAATAAAATCCTTTCCGCCGGTTTCACCAACCACCCGCGGATAGGTGTGATACTTTTCTACATTATTTCCGATCGTTTTCCAAAGATGGTTAAAGGTTGCTTCAGAACCTGTAAAGTGCAGACCGGCAAGATGCGGACTGGCAAGTGCCGGGTCACCCACATCTGCGCCTTCGCCGGGCAGGAAGTTTATCACACCGTCAGGCAGACCCGCTTCATGCAAAATTTTCATAAAGAAATAGTTTGAATAAACTGCTTCAATGGATGGTTTCCAGATCGAAACATTGCCACACATGGCAGGTGCTGACGGCAGGTTCCCAGCAATTGCAGTAAAGTTGAACGGACTTACCGCAAATACAAAACCTTCGAGTGCGCGGTATTCTGCACGGTTCCACATTCCGTCGGGCGAGTAAGGCTGATCTTCCATAATTTTAGAAAGATACCACGGTCCAAAGCGCAGAAAGTCTGCCAGTTCGCCTGCTGCTTCAATTTCAGCCTGCTGGGCGGTTTTGGATTGACCAAGCATGGTTGAGGCGTTCATTGTATCACGCCAGGGGCCTGTAACCAGATCTGCCGCTTTCAGAAACACTGCAACCCGTTCTTCCCACGGAGTAACCGACCATTTTTTGTGAGCTTCAAGAGAAGCTTCAATCGCCATGTTTACTTCCTTTTCGCCGCAAAGATGAACCGTTGCAAGCACATGGCTGTGATTATGAGGCATAACCACTTCGGCCGTCCTGCCGGTTTTCACCTCTTTGCCATTTATGATGGCGGGAATTTCAATGGTTTTTGATTTTAGTTCTTTAAGTTTCTTCTTCAGAGATTCGCGCTCGGGTGTTCCCGGTGCAAATGACAGATAAGATTCGTTTTTTGGTTCCTGAATATTGAAATACGCGTTTGGCATAAAAGCTCCTTTTTTAACTTCTCAATTATTTTTAAAAAATTTTGCTGAAAGATAAAGGATAATCACAGAAATTGTAGCAAATTCGAAACCCGTTTTCCAGCACTGTCCGAATCAATCCAAAAATCCTATGAAACTGAATACCCTTTCAAAATTACTTCTACTTTTTTCAATTATACTATTTGTCGGATGCCAGTCTGCTGAAGATCAGCTGCAACAGTTGTTTGATGATCATCATGACTACAGGGTTGAAGTGAGCCCGAATATTGCTGTGGACGAAGATGATGATGAAGCTGCCGGTAAACTGGCACGGACTGATCTTGAGTGGATCGAGGATTTTTATGAAAAGAACAAGGAGTTTTACGAAAGGTTGTTGGGTATACAGCGTGAAAACCTGAGTGAGGAATCTCAGCTGAACTACGATATTTTTGAAATTCAGCTCAGAAATTCGATTCGTGCTTTTGAGCTGAACGATCACCTGCTGCCATTAAACGGCTGGTGGGATTATCACGCCACTTTTGCGGATGTGGCGAATCGCGTTACATTGCGTGATCTGGATGATTACAAAAATTACCTGAGCCGGCTGACCGGTTTCCCGGAATACAATGCCGGATATATCGACCGGATGAGAAAAGGAATTGAGCTGGGTTTTGTTCGGCCCAAAATTGTGTTTGATGATTACCTGGATTCCATTTCACCACATATTAAGGACGATCCGGAAGAAACCAACTGGTTTGAACCATTTACCGATTTTCCGTCATCAGTTGAAGAGGCGGTGCGGGATAGTTTAAAAGATGAGGCGAGAAGGATTATTTCTGATTATGTGGTTCCGGAGTATAACCGGCTCTATAATTTTTTGAGTGATGAATATATCCCCGCTTCTACCGAAACATTGGGAATTACGGAGGTTCCCGGGGGAGAGGAGTATTATCAATATTTGATTGAGCTGCATACCACGCTGGAACGGACAGCAGCTGAAATTCATCAGACCGGTCTCGAAGAGGTTGAGCGAATTCGGGAGGAGATGATGGAAATAGTTGAAGAAACCGGGTTTGGGGATGATTTTGACGGTTTTGTAGAGTTTCTGAGGACGGATCCTCAATTTTATGCTGAAACGCCCGAAGAACTTCTGAGAGAATCAGCCTATGTACTTAAAAAAATGGACGGTAAACTGCCCGAGCTTTTCAAGACACTGCCGAGGCTGCCGTACGGTATTTTTGAAATACCCGATTACCTGGCACCGCGAACAGCAACAGCTTATTACAGCCGCGGTGCAGCAGACGGAACACGGGCCGGATTTTACGCAGTGAACACTTATGACCTGCCAAGTCGTCCGCTGTACGAAGTGGTGGCACTTTCGCTTCACGAAGCGGTGCCTGGACACCACCTGCAGATTGCACTTGCACAGGAGCTGGAAGATTTGCCGCGAATTCGAAGAAATGCCTCATTTACAGCATATACGGAGGGTTGGGCACTTTATTCGGAAAGGCTTGGCCTTGAAGTGGGAATGTATGATGACCCGTACGATAATTTCGGCAGACTAAGCTATGAAATGTGGAGAGCACTCCGCCTGGCAGTGGATACCGGCATTCATGCAAAAGGCTGGAGCCGGGATGAAGCGATCGATTTTATGGCGTCCAATTCTGCACTGTCACTGCATAATATCCGGAGTGAAGTGAACCGCTACATTTTTTGGCCGGGACAGGCACTGGCGTACAAAATGGGAGAGATAAAAATACGGGAACTTCGCGAAATGGCTGAGCAGGAACTCGGAGATGATTTTGACCTGCGCAAATTTCATGATGTGATTCTACTAAGTGGCCCCGTACCGCTCAGTGTGGTAGAATCAAACGTTGAAAGCTGGATAACTGAAATGAAAGAGGAGTAAAAAAGTCCCCCTTCGAAGGGGGAAAGCTCTGCGAAGCTTTTGCGTAGCAGAGCAGGGGGATGACTGAAATGGCTTTAAACTAATATCTATTTCAAAAACCCAATCAAAGCCTCTCAATACCCTAATATAATACTGTGCCTTTACTTTCAGGAACCACGAAGACCCAAAGACACAAAGGTTCACGAAGGGGGTTCCGGCCTTAACAAAATCCTTCGTGTACGTCGCGCCCTGGAGTCTCCGTGGTGAACAAAAGGGCAATCTCTGAAATTCAATTTCCTATTTTCCAAAGCTTCCTCAAGTGAAAACGAATACCATTTAATACATTTTTAGATTGGGGGATGACTGAAATGGCTTTAAACTAATATCTATTTCAAAAACCCAATCAAAGCCTCTCATTACCCTAATCGAATACTGTGCCTTTACTTTCAGGAACCACGAAGGCCCAAGGACACAAAGGTTCACGAAGGGGGTTCCGGCCTAAACAAAATCCTTCGTGTACTTCGCGCCCTGGAGTCTTCGTGGTGAACAAAAGGGCAATATCAGTCATTTGATCTCCTGCGGTAACATGTAAACTTGAAAAATGACCACCCATAAATCTTGAGGGATTCAAAAACTTTACTACTTTCCATGCTGTGAAACAGCGTTTGATAAATATTCTATTTTGGTCTGTGATTGCAGCGGCATTCATCGGGCCGGGCACCGTTACAACTGCTGCATCCGCAGGTGCCGGATTTGGTTATGCACTGATCTGGACACTCATCTTTTCCGTTGCCGCCTGCTATGTACTTCAGGAAGCATCAGCACGAATAACAGCGGTTTCAGGTATCAACCTGGGTCAGGCAATGCGGCAGGAATACAGTTCAACCATTCCGGGAAAAGCGATCACATGGCTGGCTCTAATCGCAATTGTAACTGGCTGTGC
>SLAU01000373.1 GCA_007126675.1 Balneolaceae bacterium | reverse complement strand
TGCTGGAATACCTGATTTTCGAAAATGGCCAGCTTTTCCCAGGTGAATATCCGAAACGATCAGCGTTTTCTTTTCGATCCAAAAGGCAGCTTTTTGAGGTAATAGCTCAAAGGTTTGATTTTTTATTTCAATTCGAAAACTTTTCATACAAGCATTATCTAATCAGCTTCGAGTTTTTTTTGAATTTTCAGAACTCTGTCAGCCAGCTTTTCTGAAGATAAGCGTTCGCGAAGACGATCCACGTAAATCGGAAATGCAAAGGGTGTAAAACGCTCAACTTCCTGAACGATGATCTTCTGTTTTTGTATTCTTAGCAATGCCTGTCTTAATCTTGCTTCATCAAGCTGATATTGCAATACTTCCTCGTAAGCCTGCCGGATCAATAAATGCCCCGGTTCATATTCAATGAAAACATCAAAAAAGAGTCCGGATGACATTTGCAGATGTTTCCCTTTTATCTGGTTGCCGGGAAATCCCGGAAAAACCAATCCTGCAATCTGGCTGATTCCTCTGAACCTTCGTTTTGCAAGTTCTGTATCATTCAAACTTCCCATCAGATCACGGGTAAGGTTTTTTTCAGAGAAGAGTTCTTTTTCCAATGCTTCCTCAACCGGAATATCCTGATCACTCAGTAATTCGAAGCCATAGTCATTCATCGCGATTGAAAAGGTGATTGGTATCAGTTTCGAAATTCTGTGAGCTACAAGGGCTGACATGCCTTCATGCACATAACGGCCTTCAAATGGGAAAAAGAAGCAATGACACCCTTCTCTGGACCAGGATTTTTCTATCAAAAACTGTGAGTCATCAGGGAGTACGGATCGCTCTTTTTGCAGATCGAATATCGGTTTCAGAGTTGTCAGCTCAATACTTTTGTCGGTTCCCGGAATTGCTTCCCTGATTTTTTTTCTGAGGCGTTCACTCATATTTGAAGAGAGAGACATCCTGCCGCCCAGGTAACTTGGCACTTTACTGCTGCTGCCTTTTGCTTTGCGAACATAAACGGTCATATCTTTAATCCGAACCAACTCGAGGTTACGGCCGGCAAACCAAAAAGTGTCGCCGGTATTTAACTGAGAAATAAACCATTCCTCGACTCTTCCCAGATTTCCCCCTTTCAAAAAACGAACACGAAGCATCGAATCACTGGCAATTGTTCCGATCGACATCCGGTGCCGCCGGGCAATTTTCCGGTCGAAAACTTTCCAGACTCCATCTTCGTCTATTTCCACCTTATTGTATTCGTCATACCTGGAAAGTGATTGCCCGCCAGATTGAATAAAATTCAGAATCCATTCCCATTCATCTGGCTGCAGGGTTTGATAGGCAAATGTTCGTTTAATTTCATCAAAAATCTGGTTTGGATTAAAGCCTTCTGATAGCGCAAGTGTGACCAGGTACTGAATTAAAACATCGTATGGTTTTAAGACGGGAATTCTATCTTCGACCTGGTGATCATGAATCGCATCTTTTAATGCAGAAGCCTCAATCAGTTCAAGTGCATGTGTTGGCACAAACCAAATCGTACTTTCAGCGCCCGGCTGATGGCCGCTGCGGCCTGCGCGCTGTAAAAATCTTGCTACTCCTTTAGGGCTTCCAATTTGAATTACGGTATCAACCGGGGCAAAATCAACGCCAAGATCAAGGCTGGATGTGCAAACCACTACTTTTATCAAACCTGAATGCAGTGAATCTTCCACCCATTCACGAATTTTGGTGTCGAGCGAGCCGTGGTGCAGAGCAATGGTGCCGGCCAATTCAGGGTTAGCTTCAAGCAATTTCTGAAACCAAATTTCTGACTGTGCACGGGTATTTGTGAAAATTAACGTTGATCCGCTTTTGTCAAGAATGGGAAGTACTTTATGAATCAAATTTATGCCAAGATGGCCCGACCAAGGGAATCGTTCAATATCATCGGGCAATACGGAGTGCACATTGATTTTTTTCCTGATGTCAGACCGAATGATGGTATTATCGGGATTCGAATCTGTACCAAGAAGCACTTCGGCCGATTCTTCAAGATTACCAATGGTTGCTGATATTCCCCAAATTCGTAAAGAAGGATCCATCCCTTTTAGCCTGGAAAGGCCCAATTCCGTTTGAGTACCCCTTTTTGATCCAATCAGTTCATGCCACTCATCAACAACCACAGTGTTCAGATTTTTAAACCGTTTTGGGTACTCTTTTTGAGCAAGTAAAATATGCAGGCTCTCGGGTGTGGTAATCAAAACCTCGGGCATTTGCCTTTTCTGTTTTTGTTTTACAGATGAAGAAACATCACCGGTACGGCGCTGAACGCTCCATGGGATTTTCAGATCGTCCACAACCTTCTGCATTGCATTTTCAATATCTTTTGCAAGAGCCCGAAGCGGTGTTATCCATAGAAGCTGAAGCCCGTTTTTTTCAAGATCCTGGTAATCGTCGGGATGCTGATTAATCCACTCAATCAAAACCGGCATAAACAGTGCGAATGTTTTACCGCTTCCGGTAGGGGCATTCAAAAGACCATTGCTGCCTTGCAGTACTTTTTCCCAAACCTCCTTCTGGTATTTGAATGGTTTCCACTTTTGGTTGGCAAACCATTGATCAATTAATTTTTCCCCTTTAGTCATTTAAGAATCATTCAGCATTGCCGGCACTTTATACAATCAAGTACAATATTTCTTTCTGAAACAGCATTCCTTTCACCGTTAATTTATGCTTCTGCATGCAAAACTTTGGTTTAAAACAGAGTCTTATCCAATCAAAATCGACTTTTCTAAAAAAACACTTGAAAATGGGGTAAAAAAACTTCAACATAGAAGCGCTTTCTAAAGTTGTATCATTAACAATTAAAGAATAAACAGGATAATTTATGTGGCTCAATATCAAATCATTTGACGAATACAAAGAAACTTACAGCCAAAGTGAAGAAGACCGGCTAAAATTCTGGGAACATGAGGCAGGAACGTTTTACTGGCGAAAAAGCTGGGACAAAGTTCATTCAGGTGGTTTTGAAAAAGGTGACATTAAATGGTTCGAAGGCGGTAAACTGAATATCACGGAAAATGCTCTTGACCGCCACTTGAATACGATCGGAAATAAGACAGCATTTATTTTTGAGCCCAATCACCCTGACAGTTTTCGCAGAACCATCACATATCGCCAGCTTTATGAAGACGTTTGCCGTTTTTCAAATGTGCTGGAAAGCAAGGGAATCAAAAAAGGTGATCGGGTTTGTATTTATATGGCAATGACGCCTGAGCTAATTATTGCTTCGCTGGCCTGTGCCAGAATCGGTGCAGTCCATTCAATTGTTTTTGCAGGATTCTCAGCTCAGTCATTGGCAGAACGCATTCAGGATTGTGATGCTAAAATGCTGATTACAAATGACGGTCTGCGGCGCGGAGACAAGCATGTGCCATTAAAAGATATCTCTGATGAAGCCCTTGAAAGCTGCCCCACAGTTAAAAACGTAATCGTTTGTCAGCGAACTAACCGTGATATTGACTGGGTAGATGGGCGTGATGAATGGTGGCATATGCTGATCCGAAATGCTTCAAAAGAGCATACTGCAGTTGAGATGGATGCCGAAGATCCGCTGTTTATTCTCTACACATCCGGATCAACCGGGAAACCCAAAGGAGTATTGCATACCTGCGGCGGTTATATGGTTTACACAAGCTACACGTTCAGAAATGTTTTCCAGGTTGAGGAGGAAGATGTTTACTGGTGTACAGCGGATGCAGGCTGGATTACAGGCCATTCGTACATCATATACGGCCCTCTGTTTAACGGAGCCACAGGAATCATCTTTGAGGGTACACCTGTATATCCTGATCCGGGTAGATTATGGGAAGTGGTTGAAAAATATGAAGTAACGCACTTTTACACTGCCCCTACGGCAATCCGCGCACTGATGAGCTATGACCTGGATTACGTAAAGAAATATGATTTGAGCTCACTCAAAGTTCTGGGAAGTGTGGGGGAGCCGATCAATGAAGAGGCATGGCACTGGTACAATGACCATGTTGGGGGAGGTAATTGTCCGATTGTTGATACCTGGTGGCAGACAGAAACGGGCGGTATTATGATTTCTCCTTTAGCCGGAATAACCCCGACAAAACCCGGTTTTGCAACACTACCGCTTCCGGGGATATTTCCTGTTTTGATGGATGAAGAAGGCAAAGAAATTGAGGGAAACGGTGTGAGTGGAAATCTCTGTATCAAATATCCATGGCCGGGAATTGCCCGAACCGTATGGGGAGATCACGACAGGTATTTGCAAACCTATATGAGCGCATATAAAGGATACTATTTTACCGGAGATGGGTGCAGGCGTGACGATGACGGCTATTACCGGATAACAGGCCGCGTTGATGATGTCCTGAATGTATCGGGTCACAGGCTCGGTACCGCAGAAATTGAAAATGCTGTAAATGAACACCCACACATTGTAGAAACGGCTGTTGTAGGCTATCCGCACGACATAAAAGGACAGGGCATTTATGCATTTATGATTTGTGAAAAGTCCCCGGACGATTCTGATAATTTCAAAAAAGAGATTAACGATCTGGTGACTAAAATAATCGGCCCGATTGCGAAACCCGATAAAATTCAGATTGTGGCCGGATTACCGAAAACACGCTCAGGTAAAATCATGCGAAGGATTTTGCGCAGAGTGGCAGCCAACGATCTGGAAAACATCGGTGATACATCCACACTGCTTGATCCATCGGTAGTGGAGGAAATTAAAAACGGAAAAGCGATTTAGTTCTTCAGGCAATTAAAAAGCCAACGGCAAGTATCAGAATGCTTGCTGTAAAAAGAATGAGCCTGAAACGTGTGCGGATAATGATCGGGTGAAAGAGTAATCCGTATGTGAACGGGTAGCTCTTTAACCAATCATAATAGTGCATTCTGTGAGCGGCACCTACAGCCATCGTAACGTGGCCGTGCAGAATTGTGAGCATGAAAGGCAAGGCAAATAGAATTGAGCCCGGAAAAGAGATATATCTTGGAATATTGAAAAGCTCACAAATAAAAAAATAAGGCCACGCAAAAATCAGTAGCAGAGGCACGGAGAGTGCCCAGTTTATAAAACAGATCCGCAGAAAATTCCTTTCGTTTAATTCTGAACTACCCATTAAAATATATGTTAAAATTTTGCCCTGATTTCCCACAAATCAGGAAAAATAGGGTTGTTTAAAGTTTTGTGAAGATATTTGGCGCCGTCTGACCCACCAGTTCCACGTTTTGTGCCGATGGTTCGTTCCACCATTTTAACGTGACGATACCGCCATTCCATCAATCCTTCGTCATAATCCACAAAAAGTTCGCATAGTAAAGCGCATTCAGGATCTGATTTCATCATCTCAACCAATACTTTTTGATTATGCTCAGAAGGATTGTAAACCAGCCCCTGCTCATTTTCCCGTTCAGGTAGTTTGATATCATATCCCTTTGCAATTAAAAATTCGCAAAATGCCTCCCACAGTGTCGCCTCTTTTTCCCGGCTGAGTAGTTTTTGCTGCAGGTGTGGTTGTTCTTTGTGAACGTCGATGATATGAGGCGAACGCATTCCGCAAATGATTTCCATTTCGCGAAACTGTACCGATTGAAATCCACTGGCTTGTTGTAAAAAACCACGGAAACTATTGAATTCGAGTGGCGTCATGGTTTCGAGGATGTCAATTTTAGAAACCATAATTTTCAATATCGTTAAAATCCGGCGCATCGTTTTAATGGATGCCCAGCTGTTGCCGCTTTTCAGATCTGGCCTAAGTTTGTCAAATTCATGAAGAATCTGCTTAAACCAGAGTTCATAACTTTGGTGAATGATGATAAACAGCATCTCATCATGTTCCTCCGGTGTAGATTCCGGCTGCTGCAACTCCAGCAGTTCGTCAACTTTGAGGTAATTGGTATAGGTGAGGCTTTTGCTCATAAAAATTTTGTTTACATTTCTTCAGATGACAGGAAAGGTACAAAAGTGATTGTCTTTTAACACAATAGCTTGCATACAAATAATACTGAAGGCCTGAACATAAATTGAACTATGGAAATATTAATTGCGGATAGCGGTGCCACCAAAACAGACTGGGCAATTGTTGAAAATGGAAAACCGGTTTTTATCAAAGGTGCCGGACTTCATCCGGCATATTTATCGGAGGATGAAATCAAAGAAGAGATAAATCGAACAGTAGGATCACAAAACCCATCGTTTGTGCGATTTTTCGGGGCAGGTTGTTTTCAAGGAGATGGAAGAAAGCGAATCAGGCGCGCACTGGAATCTCAGTTCGGGAAGGTTGTATCAGAAATTGATGATGATTTGACAGGAGCAGCCAAGGGATTACTGAGTAAACAGAATGGAATCATCTGCGCCTTAGGAACGGGATCTGCCTGCGGCAGATACCAAAATGGGAAAATAACCAATCGGTCTGCATCTTTAGGGTTTGCGATAGGAGATGAAGGCAGTGCTGCACATATGGGTAAATTGATCTTAAAAAGATATTTCAGGAACCAATTCAGATCCGATACTACAGATATTGTGAAAGAATCACTCAACAGCTCGGATTATTCTGAACTGATGGAAAAGATCTATTCCGGCAGCTCGCCGGCAAAAAAACTGGGAGAAATTGCGGGACTGATACTTAAAGATGATTTGACTACTGATCTAAAAGATCTTGTTCAGGAATCAATCGCTTCATTTTTTACTGAACAGTTTTCTGCCTTAAATCCACAGCAGGATGAAAAAGTTGTGTTCACCGGTTCGATATCAAAAAGTCATTCTGACATAATATTGCAGATTTTTAAAGAGTACGGCTATAGTAACACAGAAATTGGCGGGAGTGTGATTGAAGGGTTGTCAATTCATTTCGGTGGGGTGAAATAGTGTGATTATATTAAAGTAATCCAGCACTTGTTTCAGGAGGATCTTGCCGAACATGCCACACGGTTTGGATATAGATTGTATTCTCTTCTTTGCGTATCCGATAAATTAGTCGGTAGTTGCCAACTATCAGTTCACGTAAATTGGATTCATTATACTCAGGTACAATCCGGCCGGATTCCGGTTGATCAATAAGCTGTTCTGTTTTCTCGATAAGCTTTAATGCCCACTTTTCAGCGGTGGCAACATCATCCTTAGCAATATAATCCACAAACTTATTTAGCTTTTGTAATGCCTGATTGGTCCAGACTATTTCCACTTTTTCAGGTTTTCTTTAATCCGTTTTTTTGCTTCTTCATGAGAAACGACTTCGCCTCTTGCAATCTGTCGTTCCGCTTCAATCAGCTCCTCCATCAGGTCGATTTTATCAACCATACGCTGATACTCAGATACATCCACTAAAACAGCTGCACTTTTCCCGTGCTGTGTTAAAACAATGGATCGCTTCTGTTTTTTGATCTTCTCAATAAAATCCGCCGCATGTTTCCGGAACTCTGAAAGCGGTTGAATATCCTGGTTTATATCAATTCGTGCTGTGGGCATTAAAAAAGGTTTTACTATTAAACGTATTTTTAATGTACAAAATTTATACATAATAAAATAAAAACTGATAAATGAATTCCGCCTTCAATATAAAAGCTTCCATAGAGTTTTATGATTCTTTGTACCTTTCGATTAAACATCAACAGAATTCATTTTTTATACATTGATACTTGCAGATACCCATTGCCACCTCTACCTGAACCATTTTGAAGAAGATCTTGATGAAGTTTTTAAGCGTGCCGTTAATTCGGGTGTTCGCCATATTTTTCTGCCGGCAATCGACTGGCACTCTCTTGAACAGATGGAAAAGTTAAATCACCCGGAGATTACGTTTTATAAAATGGCTGGCATTCATCCGTGTGATATAAAAGGAGAACGTCCAGCTTTGGAAGAGAAACTGATGGAGTACTGCTCTCAACCGGATATAGTGGGTGTGGGCGAAACAGGGCTGGATTATTACTGGAGCAAAGAACATATACCGGAGCAAAAAAGGAGCCTGCGTATCCATTGTGATGTGGCCAAGGCGGTTAATAAACCGGTAATTCTTCATAACCGGGAAAGTACATCGGATCTGCTCGATATTATTGAAGAGGAACAGGATGGTAACCTGAAAGGAGTATGGCACTGCTTTTCGGGTACAGTTGATGAAGGGAAGCGCGCCCTGGATTTAGGTTTATATATTGGGATTGGCGGGGTTGCAACTTTCAAAAATGCGGGAGTTGATAAAGTAGTGAAAGAATTGCCTCTTGAGATTATGATACTCGAAACAGACGCCCCTTACCTTACACCTGAGCCACACCGGGGCGAGCGCAACGAGCCATCGTATATTAAATACACTGCTGAAAAACTTGCTGAGCTCAAAGAATTAAATACTAAAGATATTGCAAAGGTCACGACCCTTAATGCATTTCGGTTGTTTGACATAAACTGAAGGCGTAACCCAGGATTTTAAAAGGATTGTATTCCCAGGCTACTCAGCAATGGAAATTTTTCAATCCACTTTTCCATAATTTTGATAGATGAAAACTCATTTCGCAAAGGAAAGCCGGTGCGAAGTTTATAGAACTGCTCATTTTTCTTTTCAGCAGCAAAATCCAGAATTTTTCTGAATTCTCCATCATATTCAGCGATCGGATGCAATGCTTTCAATATTTCAGAAAGTGAATGAGTTTCCTCTGGAATTTCAATCATTACTGCTTCAGGTTCTGCAAAGTGAACCGGTTTCATCCTAAAAAAGTCACACATTTCAGATACAATGATCTGACTTGCCTTTAATTTCGATTGAATTGAATAACCCGCGATATGAGGTGTAGCAAATAATGAGTTTTTAGCAGCATCATCACTGAATAAGGGTTCGTTTTCCCATACATCCAGAACGTATCCGCCAAGATTACCTTCATTAAAGTTGCGAATCAGGCTTTGTTCATTCACCACTCCGCCGCGTGCGCTGTTAATAACCAATTCAAACTTTTTTCCCTGAAACCAGGAATCATTCAAAAGATGATATGTGGGGTAGTTTTTTTCTTTGGTCAGCGGAGTGTGAAAAGTTAGTACATCGCAATCGAACAATTCCTGGAAGTGAGCAGACCTGAATTCCTTTTGCCTGATTTCGCGCGGCGGATCATATTCGATTTTTGGAATTGAAAGGGCACCCAGCAATTTGGCTACAGCACTGCCTGTGTTTCCGCACCCGATGATCCCAACGCTTAGATTTTCTTTCAAGATCTGATTTTTAGTAGCATAAATCAGTAATGCCGTAATCACATACTCTGCTACAGCTTTCGCATTGCATCCGGCCGCATTTACAAATTTCACACCGAGTTTTTCGAGGTGATCTTTATCAACATGGTCATCTCCGGCTGAACCGGTGGCAATAAATTTAAGATTTCCGGCATCCGGCAAAGTTGAATTATCAATCTTTGTTGTGGTATTGATGAGCAATGCATCATAGTCCACAGCCTGTTCAGGAAATCGTACAGGATCAAAAAAATCAGGTATTACTTCTTCCGGCAAAAACTCGTTTATTTTGTATAGATGTTGATTTGCTAAAATTTTCATTTGAGTTGCCTTTAAAAGCGGAAGCAGCTGATGTTTAAAGCGGTTTTCGTGATGAAAGAATGTATATTATAAGGAATAAAACAAAAGTTACTGACTAAAAAATAGCTCAATCCATGTCTGACCAAAACTTCAATGTAGTCTCAATCATTCGTAAAAAACGGGATGGTGAAGAACTTTCAAAAGAAGAAATTCAATTTTTAGTGCGCGCTTATACCGATGATGCAATTCCGGATTACCAGATGAGTGCATTTTTGATGGCAAGTTTTTTAAATGGATTAAATGATACGGAAGCAGCTGCGCTCACACATTCAATGCTGCACAGCGGAATAGTGGTTAACCTTGATGAAACTCCCGGCATTAAAGTTGATAAACATTCAACCGGCGGTGTGGGAGATAAACTATCACTTATACTCGCACCGATTGTTTCTGCCTGCGGAGTTCCGGTTCCGATGATTTCAGGACGGGGATTAGGACACACAGGAGGTACGCTCGACAAGCTTGAATCTGTTCCGGGCTTCACCGTAGATGTAACTCTGGACAGATATAAAGAGATTTTAAAACGCCAAAACCTGGTTTTAGTTGGTCAGACCGAAGAGATCGCCCCGGCTGATAAGCGTTTATACGCTCTCCGTGATGTAACGGCTACGGTTGAGTCGATTCCCCTGATTGCGGGAAGTATTATGAGTAAAAAACTGGCTGAGGGAATTGATGCCCTTGTACTGGATGTGAAGTTTGGCTCAGGCGCATTTATGAAAGAGCTGAAAGATGCACAGAAACTTGCAGAAACACTGGTTGGCATCGGCGAGCAGTTTGGCAAGGAGACCATTGCTTATCTCACAAATATGGAGCAGCCGCTTGGCAATGCAGTAGGAAACTGGCTTGAGGTGAAAGAAAGTATTGACTGCCTGAATGGCGGCGGACCCGAAGATGTGATGGAAATCACACATCTGCTTGCAGGAACTATGATCTACCTTGGCAAGAAAGCAGATACGATTGAAGAGGGGATCGAAAAAAGTCACCAGGCAATCGAAGATGGATCTGCGATGCAAAAATGGATCGATATTGTTGAAGAGCAGGGCGGAGATTCTTCGGTTGTTAAAGATACCAGCAAATATCCGCCGGCATCCTACATGGAGCCGGTGAAAGCCGATAAGTCAGGCTACATAACCGCGATGGATGCTTATGCAATGGGCATGGTTTCGGTTGAACTTGGAGCGGGCCGACGTGCCAAAGAAGATGATGTTGATCCGAAGGCCGGATTTATGCTGCACAAAAAAATTGGCGATGAAGTAAAAGAAAATGAAACTTTTGCCACACTTCATACGAACAATAACGAAATATTAAACAAGGCTACATCCGGAATGAAGAAGGCGATAACAATTTCAGATAAAAAGCCGCCAGCAATTAAACATATAGCATACAAAGTTGATAAAGACGGCGTTCATAAATATGAAAGCTGACAGAAATTGCGAATCGGCTCAAAATTGATAAATTTAACCATGTGTCCGGCAGCTAATTAAAAAACCAAAACTTCATAAACTATGTTTGACAGATTAATAAGAGCAATTCGATCAATATTCGGCGGGATGGTAGACTCTATAGAGAATCCGAAGCTTATTCTTGAGCAGAATATCAGAGAGCTGAATGATCAGATTCCACAAATGAATGAAAATATTGCAACCGTGAAGGCTAATGTTGTAATGCTGAAAAAGGAAGTTCAGCGATATGAAAAGCTCATTGAGGAAATTACTTCAAAAATAAAATCTGCAATTAATGCCGACCGTGATGATCTTGCCCAGGGTTATGCTCTTCAGCTTGAAAAAGCGCGCGAAAACCTTGATCAATCCAAAGAACAGCTGAAATTTGCTGAACAGGCTTACGAAAAAGCTCATCAGGTGAAAAAGGCTTTTATCCGGGAAAAAGATAAAAAGATTAAAGAAGCCCGTGAAGCTTTAAGGGCCAGTGAGCGAGCCGAATGGCAAGCCAAAGTAGCAGATGCATTTGAATCGTTCGAAATGGGTGGCATGGATCAG
This sequence comes from Balneolaceae bacterium, assembly GCA_007126675.1. Lineage (GTDB taxonomy): Bacteria > Bacteroidota > Rhodothermia > Balneolales > Balneolaceae > SLAU01. The sequence continues at coordinate 4,050 of SLAU01000373.1, read as the reverse complement.
ACCCATAACGAAATGCTGGATCGTTTAAATGAACAAACAGCCCGTAATGAAGCACGAATGGAAATTGCACTCGACAGTATTGATACCGAGACTATGGAAATTGAAGCAAATGCTGAAAAGCTTCGGGCACAGGAGCTAGTGAACCAATTTAAATCTGAAATGGGGAAACCGGTCAAGAAAGCAACCGAATCATCCCCTGAAATCGAAATTAAAGATGAAGCTGAAAGTGTAGAAGAATCAGCTAAAACTGTGGGTAAAAAACGGGAAAAAAATTAACAGTCGGTTAAGATTGGTATGCAATCAAAAAGTGAACAGGAACGGGAAAGGCTGAAAGAGGAGTACAAGGAGCATTACAGGAAAATTCGTGATGCCAAAGAAAAAGTGCGCCGATCCCGCTATGTTAAAAATGTGAGTGATGCTGTTCAGAAAATGAATGCAGATGATCTGCTGGAATCGGTTGATGAGTTTCTTGGTAAAGTTCGAAATCGGATGGCGTCAATTGAAGCCAGGCTCGAAGTAGCAATGGATAATTTCACCGAAGAGGATGACAACCTGGATGATGAGCTGGAAAAAGAATTGAAGAAACAGCAGGCAAGGGATACATTGCGCCAGATTAAACATGAAATGGGATTGCTCTACAATGATGTAGAAAAACAAGCCGGCGAATTGAATGTGGATAAAACTGTTGGCCGCTCAGGCAGTAAAGACAAAGAAAAACCGACCGGAAATATTGAAGAATAATGGGACAGGAAGAATCATCAATTAATTTTACACGAGAGGCATTTTTGCATCCGGTAAATCTTGTGTGCCTGCTGGTTGCCACAATTACGGCATTCTTGTTTACCGATACCGGGTTGATATCGAATGCAATTCTTACACTCGCATTTGGTACCGAACTGGTTTACCTTGGTGTGGTTCCGCAGTTATCTGCTTTCCGGCGAAATGTGATGATGAAAAAAAGGAAAGAACAAAACGCTGACTCCGGCGATAAACTGGTTTTCCATCAGCTTGACGCCAGATCACAAAAACGATTTCTGGTTCTCAAGCATATAACCTCTGAGGTTAAAAAGAACTTTACGAACCTGGCTTATTCCTCACAGGGAATGCTCGATAATATTCAGAAGAAAATGGAGAACCTGCTTTCCACATATCTGAAACTTCTGGATATGAACCGGCGCTATCAAATCTATATGAACTCTGAAATAGAGGAAGAGCTGAAACATGAAGTTGCCAGGCAGGAAAATCAGCTTGAATCGATCGATTCGGAGAAACTGAAAGCAACAAAAGCCCGTCGTGTAAATATCCTAAACAAACGGCTTAAAAAGTTTGATGTGGCTAAAGAGAAGTACCTGATTTGTGAAACGCATCTTGAAACGATCGAAGATGCTATCCGTTACATCTACGAACAATCAATGACTATGCCGAATGCTGAGGATGTGGGTATGAAGCTGGATCATTTGCTTGAGGAGATGGAAGAAACCACTTCAATCATCGAAGAACTGGATGAAAGTTTGCTGCCGGGCTTCGAAACGCTGGATCGTGAACTTGAACTTGCGGAACTACGAAAAGAAGCAGAAACACTGCAAAAGAAAACAGAACAAAACGTAAAATAAAATACCGGATGTCGTCTTACCAAACAATCAACTACGAGCTGCAGGATAATAACATTGCACTGCTTACAATTAACCGCCCTGATAAACTGAATGCACTGAATAGCGATGTACTTAATGAGCTATCGGCAGCCATTTCAGAAACGGAAAGCAATGAAAGTGTTAAAGCTTTAATCATTACCGGGGCTGGCGAAAAAGCGTTTGTGGCAGGTGCCGACATAAAAGAACTTTCAAATTTGGATGCGGAAACCGGTGAAAAACTCTCCATGCGGGGCCAGGAAATATTTGCATCTATTGAAAACTGCTCCAAGCCGGTTGTGGCAGTCGTTAACGGTTATGCTCTTGGAGGAGGAGCTGAGCTAGCCATGGCCTGCCATATTCGCATAGCAACATCTAATGCGGTATTTGGATTGCCTGAAGTTAGCCTTGGCCTGATTCCGGGTTATGGCGGTACACAGCGGTTAACTCATCTTGTAGGCAAAGCCAAAGCTTTCGAATTTGTATTAACCGGAAAACAGATTAAAGCTGATGAAGCACTAAGAATAGGCCTGGTTAACAAAGTATCAGAAAATAACGCAATTGATGAAGCAAAAGATCTGCTGGGTATTATTATGAAAAAAGGGCCGGTTGCTGTTTCAAAAGCAATTTCTGCGATAAATGCTTCTTTCGGAGACGATGGATACAAAAAAGAAGCGGAACTGTTCGGTTCATTATGCGAAACGGAAGACTTTAGAGAAGGCACATCCGCGTTTCTCGAAAAAAGAAAAGCAGAGTTTAAAGGGCGTTAAAAATTGCATATTAATAAACAGCGGCCAATAGTATAGAAAATCACCAAATTTCTTATTTTTGAAGGTTTACGGCTTAAATAATCAGCCGGATTTGAATACTATCTGAATGACTGAAACACTTATCATTGCCGGTACCATCTTACTCAGTGGTTTTTTCTCGGGGTCTGAAATTGCGTTTGTCTCCGCAAACAGACTCAAAATGGAAATCGAATCGAGGAAAGACACGATTTTTTCCCGTTCTGTTTCATTTTTCAATGAAAGCCCCGAAACTTTTCTGACTACCACACTTGTAGGTAATAATATTGTAAATGTGCTGTATGCCACCCTGATGGCAATATTTTTAGTTGAGCCGGTGCAAAACATTTACTCTTCCTGGTTTGGCGTAATGCCGGGAAGTGCTATGATTTTATTGATACAGACGATTATTGCATCGGTTGTGATTATGATTTTTGGTGAGATATTACCGAAAGCGATTTTCAGAATTCAGGCAGACTTTCTAATCAAAATAGTTTCACTGCCGCTTTTGGCCATCAATTATATTCTTCGGCCTTTAATCGTTGTTGCCAACTCATCATCGAGTGTTCTGGTAAAATGGCTGAAAACCGGCAGTGAACGCAGCGATAAAATTTTTCGCCGGCAGGATATGGAGATGATCTTTAAAGAACTACGCGATACCGGCGGCGGAGAAGACTTTGATCAGGATGATACACAAATACTTCACAACGTTTTAGAACTCTCCAATAAGAGGGTGAGAGATACGATGGTTCCCAGAACAGAGATGGTTGCTGTTGAAAAGTCGGCCACCATCGAAGAGCTGCAAAGAACTTTTATTTCTTCCGGTTATTCAAAAATCCCGGTATTCCAGGATACGATTGACGATATAATCGGTGTGGTATTTGCCTATGATCTGTTCAGCGAACCTAAAAATATTTCGGAAATTTTAAGGCCTGTAAAACTAATTCCGTCCAGTAAAAAATCAAAAGACTTAATGGCCGAATTTCGGCAAAGTAATATTTCGGTCGCAATTGTAATTGATGAATATGGCGGAACAGCCGGCATGGTTACTATTGAAGATCTTATTGAAGAGGTGGTGGGTGATATACAGGATGAATATGATACAGAAAATGAACTGATCCGAAAAATCAATCCAAACACATTTATATTAAGCGGTAATGTTGAACTGGATGAGCTTGAACTGGCGTTTCCTGAAATTAAATTAAGGGCTGATGATGATAAATTTGAAACGGTTGCCGGATACATTATCAATCACATCGGGCGTATTCCAAAAGTGAATGAAGAACTCGTAATTCATAACAACAAATTTATTATCACGAAGGCCACACAAAGCAAACTCGAAACCATAAAACTCGTTTTACTGAACGAGACCTAAACGGTTATCAAATGATCGACTCTTATCCCGGATGGGCAAAAGACCTGGCCCGTAAATACCTTGGCAAAACTCTGAATCAGTTTATTCTGCACGGGAATATTCATGATTTTGTCAAACTTGAAGAGGATGAGACGCGCTTTGTTCGACTGAAGAGTTTTTTAAGTGACGATTTTTTTGGTGCACGCGACATTGTCATTTTTTATGATCGTGCTTCCGGAATCTGGTTCAGAGATCAGGAATCGCAGACTGACTTCAACCGGGC
>SLAU01000225.1 GCA_007126675.1 Balneolaceae bacterium | reverse complement strand
TTTTGCAAGCCGCCTCACATAATATCGCTTTGATGAGCCTTCCAGGCCGTGTAATAACAGAACCAGATTTTCGGCTTTTTCCTGCTTTGCAATATCAAGGTCTAAAAAATCCTCATCAGGAGTATTAATCCGAACTCTTTCGAATTCCATGTGCGGAGTTGTGAATAACTGTGAACAAAGAATAGTGTGAGCATGACCGTTAAAACACCACGGCGCATTATTAAAAGCTGGAATTTCCGAATTCCTGAGGCTTGTCATGAGCGGGAATTAAATACTTTTGTCTGTTTAACAGTGATGGGTTTATGAGCTATGCAATGTATCTGAAAAATGAAAATTCTAATAAATTTGATTTTAAATTAGTTGTAATATTTGCCGAATAGTCTTTTCAATCAGGTATTTGAACCGATATCGCATTTTATGAATATCGGGATAAGCGTAATGGCAGTAAATCTATAAAGTGAGAAATTACGTGCCAAAGAAAACCCATTTTATAATCAAATAAACAAATCTAAGAGGTATTAAAAATGAGAACATTTACAATTGTGCTTGTCCTGTTTTGTTTCTTCTTTACTCTTACAGCGTATAGCCAGAGTAAAGTTTCGGATGAAATAAAAGATCGAAGGTTTTACCAACAGATAGAAAAAATGCAGCGTTTCGCTCCGCATTCGCAAGCGCTTCATAAAATGATGGATCAACATCTGCTGCTGGATAATTACGTAAGGCAAAGTAATTACGGGGAAGGATGGGAAAACCAGACCCGAACAGAGTTTAAGTACCAAAATGGTTTAATAACCCAGGAATTGAATCTTCGATACTTAGAGGGCATCGGCTGGGAAAACAATTATCGCAGGCTTCATTCACACAGTGGAAATCAGGTTGCTGAATCTGTTGGTCAGTCATGGAACTCCGGGTCCGAAGAATGGATAAATTCATACCAGGAATTGTTTGGTTATCAGACAGTAAACGGAAACCAGGTATTGTCAATCGTGGAGATTAATGAATGGAATAACGGTGAATGGCAGCCCGAAATGAAAATTGAAATTGACTTTTCAGGAGGAACTTTCAACTCATTTTTATCATCCTGGTGGCATGCAGGAATGGGTGAATGGATTCCATTAGATCGTGCATTTTTAACTGAAGATGCAGGCAACCTGATCATTACGGATGAAGAATGGGATGGATCAGATTGGGTTCCTGAATACAGAACAATTTATCCCGGATTGACAAAAAACGGTTTTTATGATCTTGTAATTACTGAGCTCGAATCAATCACTTTTGGAAGCTGGTTGTACTTTATGTATAAATTGGACCTGCCGGAATTTACAGAACAGTATTGGGATGAAGATGAGTGGATAAATGACTGGAGAATGAGACGTGAAACTGCGAAAGTAAATGCGTCGGCCTCTTCTGTTCTGAAATTTATTTTTGAATATTATGATGAAGGGCTCGGTTGGTTAACTGACGAAATAATTGAATTCGAAACAAGTGCAACCGGAGTGCTGGAAAAAGCCACAGAATATTATGTGGATTTTGAGGGTGTAGTTTTTGCTGACTTCATGGAAGAATATTTATACGATTCAAGTACAAACCATCTGGAAAGGATTAATCAATATGAGCTATACAATGGGGATTCTGAGTTATTCAGCAGGATTTTACTTGAATGGGGAACAGCAACTTCAATTACAGATAGCTTCCAAAGGCCCGAAACTTTTAAACTGGGTAATGCATACCCCAATCCTTTTAACCCATCAACTATGATTCCATATAGAATGGCTGCATCAGGACATGCAAGCATACGTGTTTTTGATATGCTTGGCCGTCAGGTAGCTGTTTTGGTTGATGAGGTGATTCCCATGGGCGAACATACCGTGCAATTTGATGCAAGCAGACTATCAAGCGGAGTATATATCGTACGGTTTGAGACTGCCGGCAACCAGTTTACACGAAAAGTTACATTGTTGAAATAGGTTTTTATAAGGTCATCCCGGGCGCAGCGTAAGCGAAGATCCACCTTCGCTATAGCTATGGAGGACAGGCCCGGGATCTCCTTACTTTGATTAAAGCTGGAGATAAAGGCTGTCCAAAAAGGCATAATTCATTGAATTTCGCTTAAATAATTTAGATTAATTTTTCTGACTCACCCTTTCATCCCTCTCTAAAAAATAGAGAGGGATGAAATGACTAAATTATTTAAACTGGTTCTTTAATTGATTTACTTTTTGGACAGACTCATGACAAAACAGTAGATAAATTATCCACGCTCTTGTTGGAAACACTCTATTATTCCCCAAAAGTTAAGAGAGAAATTGGTGCTAACATTTTTTATAATCATCTAATTAAAATACCCCAAACAGCCCCTGTTTAATGAATAATAATAACAGATCTGCAGTTAAACGTATCACTGCTATTGATCTCGGCACCAACTCTTTTCATGCAGTTATCGTAGACATTTACCCGGATGGCAGTTTTTACACGATCGACAAATTAAAGGAGATGGTATTGCTGGCTGAAAAGGGAGTGGGAGACCGGCTTTCTGAACAGGCAATGGAACGAGGGCTGAATGCACTGAATAAGATTAAAACACTTGCGGATCATCAGGGATCAGAAAAGATACTGGCATACGCTACGAGTGCCATTAGGGAAGCAGAAAACGGGGGAGAGTTTATACAACGTGCAATTGATGAAATCGGAGTAAAAGTTAATGCAATTTCAGGCAGAATTGAAGCTGAACTGATAGGCCTGGCTGTTCAGCATGGTGTAAATATGCCGGATGAGCCTTCAATGATCATGGATATTGGCGGGGGCAGTGTGGAATTTATTCTTGCTGATAAGAAGAAATTCTTCTTTTTGACAAGCAAAAAAGTGGGTGTGGCCAGAATGACCGCAGACTTCGTGGATCATGATCCCATAAGCAAAACTGAAATTGAAAATCTGAAAGTACATTTCCGGGAACAGCTGAAAGATGTTGCACAGTCATTTGCCATGAATCGTGCCAAAACCCTGGTTGGCTCGTCCGGTACCATGCAAAATATTGCAATGATGATTGCGGCCAGAAACAGAAAATCTCCCGAGTTATCCATTAACGAACTGGAGTTTTCCTCAAAAGAGTTTTTCGAGTTCTATGATTATGCAATCAAGCTAAATCATAAAAAGAGATTAAAACTTGAAGGTCTTGAAGAGAAAAGGGTCGACATTATCTTTCCGGGTCTGGTGCTGGTTCATTTTGTTTTAACTACGTTTGCCATAAAAAAAGTTAAAATATCAGCCCAGGCTCTGCGCGAAGGAATCATCCTGCGCTATATCAAAAAAGAATTTGAAGTGCTCAAGCGGGTTCTTGAAGCGGATAGCCCGCGTAAGAGAAGTGTGATGGAGTTGGTGTATAAATATGACTGGCATGAGCAGCACTCGACTCAGGTTGCAAAGCTTGCGATGCAGATTTTCGGACATTTTAAAGAAGAGCTTGAGCTTACTGATCTTGACGGCGAACTGCTTGAATATGCTGCATATATGCATGATATCGGGTATCACATTTCGCACAATAAGCATCACAAGCACGCTTTATATATCATTCGTAACTCAGATCTGAGAGGGTTCAAGGAATGGGAAATTGAAGTGATGGCCAATGTAGCGAGGTATCACAGAAGATCAACACCCCAGGCGCGTCACCCGTTTTACAATAACCTGTCACCCTCACTAAAACAGAAAATCAGAAAATTAGCAGGAATTTTGAGGGTTGCCGATGGGCTCGACCGCAGCCATTACCAAAATGTTTTGGGATTAGAAATTGTAAAGACCGACTCAGAAACAAAACTGTTAATTAAAACCGAAGCCGATCCCGAGCTCGAAATTTGGGGTGCTATGAGAAAGGCTTCCCTTTTTGAAGAGGTAACCGGAAAAAAACTATCAATTGAAGAAGTTGAACATCTTCAGCATGCTACTGCCTGATTCAGGCTTCTTTCCGTTGCTTCTCTTTCAGTTTTTGAATGTATTCATAACGCGCACGGATTCCCGCCCTGTTACCATAATAGACACCCAAACCGCAGGCAAGCAAAAGAACAGCAGTTAAAATGAATTCGCTGCCGGCTGTATGTTCGCTCACGAAATTAATCCATATCGCAGGCGGAAGGAATATTGAAGCACCCAGCAAATAATGCTGATTGGTAGGCTCAGGAACCTTCATAATAAACCTTTTGATAGCGGCATAGCAGAAGTTCATATAGATAAACCCGAATACAAGAAGTGTTACCAGGCCGGGCCATCCGGGATCGGCTACAAAAGATAAAAACCGGTTGGATGTCAGAACAATCGCAAGGGAGATCATCACTACCCAGGTGAAATACGCAAAGAATCGTGAGGGGTCCAGCATTTTATACTATGATTATAAATTTGAAAAATTAAATTCTGTTTTTGATTTGTTGATAAACCGGTCAGTTAGTCTTCACTATTTTTTGATACTCTGACAAAGCTCAACCAAAACACCGTGATTACCTTTCGGATGTAAAAAAGCGACCAGCTTATTGTCAGCTCCTTTTTTCGGAGTTTCATTCAGCAGTTTAAA
>SLAU01000344.1 GCA_007126675.1 Balneolaceae bacterium | reverse complement strand
TCCGGAAAAACAACAGTAGTAAATCGAATCGTTGAAGGCATCGGCGAAGATCATATTTTATTACTTGAACACGATTCTTATTACCGCGACCTGAACCACCTGCCGCTTGAAGAGAGAATGAAGCAAAATTTCGACCATCCCTCCTCTCTGGAATCTGAACTGATGATTCGTCATGTAAAGGCATTAAAAGAAGGCTATTCGGTTGATATCCCTGTGTACGATTTTGCAGCTCACACAAGATCCGATAAAACAATCAAAGCTTCTCCCAAAGATATCATCCTGCTTGACGGTATTCTGATTTTTACAGAGCCCGAGTTACGTGAAAGTATGGATATAAAACTTTTTGTAGATACTGATGATGATGTACGGCTATTAAGGCGAATTAAAAGAGACATTATGGAAAGAGGCCGGGAGCTCGAGGGCGTAATGAATCAATACGAAAAATTTGTGCGGCCCATGCACCTTGAATTCGTAGAACCCAGCAAACGCTATGCAGATATTATCATTCCCCGCGGCGGAGAGAATGTTGTGGCACTCAATATGGTAATTGCAACCATTCGCGAAAAACTGCTGCAAAAAGAACAAGAGGAAGGTTAGTTTTTTTCCCTCATCCTGTGAAGCTCTTCCATACCGTCATAGATAATATTTCGTCTCATTTTCAGATTATATTCAGAGCCAAGCAGTTCATTGATCCAGACAGCATCGCCACCTGTTACAAACAGATCAAACGTACCATATTTTTCAGCATACTGATCTAAAAATGAACGAACTGCATGCAAAAAGGTACCATTAATGCCCCATTGTAAGCAGGCTTCAGTAGATTTACCCGGAAATTGATCCGGTATTTCGCTACTCACAGTTGGCAGTTCCGGTGTGCCGGTTTCCATAGCTCTGTGCAATAAGCTTAAACCTGGCATAATTACTCCCCCTCTGTAGGTTCTGTAAGAACTCATCATATCTATAGTACAGGCTGAACCCGCATCAATCACTACTACATCGTTGCTGGTAACCGTGCAGGCTCCTAAACAGGCTAAAAACCGATCAAAACCCAGCGTTTTTGGAGTATTGTAATCCATATCAAATTCAGATATGGTTTTGAGATCTACCCAGGTTATGATTTTATTAGAATCTTCAGAATCAATTAATTTTCGGATATTCTCCCTTACTGACACTGCAATTGCATTTGAATCGGGATGTAATGTACTAACCCACTCAGCTATCTTTTCTTCTTCAATAATGCGTTCCCGAAAAACCTCGACCCAATCAGCACCGCTTTTGGTTACTGCTTTAACCCATGTATTTCCAATATCTATGTAAATCATTTCAACATTAATTCTGTTAATCCCTTAGTAATCTAAATCTTTGTCTCTATCAAATAAAAGCATTTAATTGCTTTATTTTAGATTATTATTTTGCATTCATTAACTATTACGAATTTAAAACATAACCCGATTAAAAAATGAGTTTAGAAGGAAAAATAGCCATTGTTACCGGAGCCAGCAGCGGAATTGGACACTCTTTCAGTAAAAAGCTGATTGAAAATGGTGCTAAAGTGTATGGTTTGGCCAGAAATAACAAAAAGTTACAGGCAATCCACGATGATCTTGGAGATTCATTTATCGCGGTTCAAATGGACGTGACCAGACACAGTGATATTGAAAATTGGGTGAAAAATGAATTTAACGAAGATAAAACTCCACACATATTGATAAACAATGCGGGCCTCGGCCTTTTCGGCAATGTTGAAGATATATCACTCAACGACTGGCATACCATGGTGAACACAAATCTGAACGGTGTTTATTATCTGACAAGACAAATTGTGCCGCTCATGAAAAATTATGATGGCCATACTCATATTGTTAATATTGCATCTGTGGCAGGCTTGATTGGAAATCCTCAAATTTCAGGATATAACGCAACAAAATTTGCAGTCAGGGGTTTTAGTGAAGCACTGTTTAAAGAACTCCGTTATGATGGAATTAAAGTAACTTGTATGTATCCCGGATCCATTGCAACTTCGTTTTTTGATAATGCCGATGGTGTTGATACACATTCAAATATGATGCAGCCCGATGATGTAGCCGATACTCTGGTTCATATTCTTAAAACTCCTGATAATTTCCTGATCAATGAAATTATGCTTCGGCCATTAAATCCCAAAAATCCTGATGAAAGCGTCTAAAATCTACATAACAGGAATTCTTATTTTATCTGCTTTTATGCTATCCTGCACGGATAGCAAACCAGAGAACCTGATGCCGGAGGATCAGTACATCGATCTATTTGCAGAACTTTCGGTTTTAAACCAACTTCGTGATGAGCAGATAGAAGGCATATCAAGAGATTATTTAAGAGAGCAGATTTTTGAACGGCACAATACCACGGAAGAAATTTTCAGGGTAAGCCATAATTACTATCAGCGTGATGCAGAAAAACAGACAGAGCGAATCGAGTTAGTGGTAAAGAAAGTTGAAAAAGAAAGAGATCTGATTCAGGCTTACGTGGATAGCTTAGAGAGAATCAAAGATGTTGAAGTGGAAATTGAATCAGAAGAACTTTTAGATCAGGAAGCGGACAGTTTATAATGTACTCCCTCTTCTTCCACTCGAAGCACCTGATTTTCACGTTCCAGAAACTGAAGAGCTTTTAACACTTTTTCTTTGCTCCATTTCAGATTTACTCTTAACTGGTCCGGACTCGATTGCCCATCACGAATTCTATTTTTAACCGTTTCTATCTCTTCTCTCGTAATGGTTTCCGGAGTATAGTTTGTGATGCAATAGTCACAATGACCACAATCTTCTTTTGGATTTTCGCCAAAATAAACCCGCAGAAATTTCTCTCTGCAACCTTTTGATTCTGCATACTGATGCATCATTTCCAGCTTTTTTATCAGAATATCTCTGTACCCGTACGCTTCATGTTTATCAATCTGCGGCTTCGAAGATCTTGCATTCGTTAGTTGAATCAGCGGCTGATCACCCAGATGTTCTGCCTTCAGCAATTTGTCGTGATCAGAAAAAACTCGCAATGCTTTCTTTAACTGGTGAGGTGTTACATTCAGTTTTTCACAAATATATTTTTGATTCAAATATTGCATCTCATGATGTGCAGAAGGGCCATATTGCCGGATTAGCGTATCCAGAAAGTTTGCTTTTTCAGGCTTTGCACTCTCAATAAACTTCTCGAGGTAATCTCTGCCCACAACTACCTGAATTCCGGTCTGAGCTTCATACAGATCGGTAAGTATCACAATATCAAGTCGCTGTAAAATATTGAGAGATGATTCTATAACCGTTTCTCTGATTCCCGTTCGTTTTGAAAGCTTTGAAAAGTCAACCGGTTCCGGTTTATCATGCTCACTGCCGATTGCCAGATTCATTTCATCACACAATCCATTATAAACTTTGATGAGTGTTTCATATTCAGGGTATGACCGGTTGATTCGGGCTTTCAAATTTTGAAGATCACCGTCTTTGTAAATCAAAATCGGAAAGCTTTCTTCACCATCGCGCCCCGCACGTCCGGCCTCCTGATAATACGCTTCCAGTGATAACGGCAGATTGTAATGGATTACAAATCTGCAATCGGCTTTATCAATTCCCATCCCGAAAGCATTGGTTGCAACAACTAAAGGAATTGATCCGTTAATCCATTTTTTTTGAACTTTTTCCCGGTCTTCACTGCTCATGCCGGCATGATAAGGCGCTGCCTTTATACCGGCTTTCTGAAATTTATCAGCCCACTTTTCGCAATCTTTTCGGGTATTTGCATATACGATACCGCTGCCCTTTTTTACACCTTTGGTTACCGCTCTGATAAGAGTTTCATTCTTTTTCTCAGTTTTATACACCCACCATTTAAGATTTGGGCGGCTGAAACTGCCGGTAACAATTTCAGGATCCTCAAACTTTAGCACATCAAGCAGATCCTGACGAACTTCGGGCGTAGCTGTTGCGGTTAACGCCATCCATCGTACATGTACGGGAAGATCTCCGAACTCTTCTTTTATTTTCCGGTAACCCGGACGAAAATTATGTCCCCATTCTGAAATACAATGAGCTTCATCAATCGCTATCAGACTGATATTTAACTGCTGCTGCTCAATTTTCCATCTTTCGGTAGCCAGCCTTTCCGGTGAGATATAGAGCAGTTTATACATTCCGTTTCTGGCATTTACAAGGCGCTGCTCGATTTCATGGCCTGGAATAGTGCTGTTTATAAACGCAGCCCTGATGCCATTTTTTTGCAATTGTTCAACCTGATCCTGCATCAAAGCCACAAGAGGTGAGATCACTATTGTAACACCATCCAGAACCAGCGCAGGCACCTGGTAGCAAAGTGATTTTCCGCCACCTGTAGGGAAAAGTACCATTGTATCTTTTCCGTTAAGAACCGATTCAATAACTTTTTGCTGCCCCGGCCTGAATGCAGGATACCCCCAGTATTTCAGCAATACTTTTTTGGCCTCCTCTATGGTGTATTCCGGCATCAGATATCAGTTTATGTTTTCCATTCAGTCACTTCATCAAAATAATAAAGATAGGATAACCAGATTCAATTTTAT
>SLAU01000369.1 GCA_007126675.1 Balneolaceae bacterium | reverse complement strand
CAAATAATAGTATTCTTGAATATACAAAGTTCAGGACATTACTTCAGAAAGCTATACAACAAACGGAGCAGTTTTTTACTTCTTATAAAATCTGGTCATATATATCTCAGACAGCGTTACAAGAACCATCAAACCAAAAAGGCCGGCAGCCCCTGCTTCAGGGCCAAATGCTCCTCCGGTAAATGCTTCAGGGCCGGTTAAATCAGAGAAGAGAATCGTTTGACTGAACTCCATGCCACTGACGGGTAATCCATATATCGCACCCTGAAAATAGTTCCAGGAAAGGTGTATTCCAACCGGAAGAGCAAGACTTCCCGTAACTACATACGGATATGCCAGTACCATACCGGCCACTATCAGGTTCAGCGTGGATACCCCTGTTGCTCCGGGATTGGTAATATGTCCAAATCCAAACAATACAGATGAAATCAGCACAGCAATTAACATTGCAACCGATTTATCAATTTTTCTTGAGTGAAAGCCTTCTTTGATATTCGGTATCAGGTAGCCCCTGAAATAGATCTCCTCCCACAGGCTCACACAAATCATCAGAAATGCCATCAGAAATAATCCTTTTAAAACTTCCGAACTCCCGGCCTTGTGATTGCCTGTAGTAGTAACCCAGCCCATGTAAACCAGAATGCCATAAATTATTGTAATTGCAAGGGCCGCTATTACAATACCTGCAAAAAAATCACGCCACCAGTTTGGGGAAAGTTTCATCCCATATTCACGATACGGCCTTCTGTCTAAAAATTTAGATGAGAACTTTATCATCAATAGCATCAAGCCAGCTAAAAATGCCGTAAATACAACTCTTGACTCTGCAAATGTACCGATCACCGCAATTGCAACAAGAACAATTGATGTAAATACAAGAATTCTAATTCCGGCCCGGAGCCGTCCTTCATCCTTTGAATAAAAAATCTTTTTCATTATTGAACGGTATCTGATCAGATATTTTTATCGTAAACAAATAAGATATAAATATGCAAAATTTGTTACTGCTTTCACTTGTTCTATTATCTTATATTTTGCTTACGTTTAATCTACTACTATTTGAATTGAGTTTAATCTAATTTTTATCAGCTAATTATGACCAAACGAATCGCATTTTTTATCACTAAAAGTGAGATTGAAAATTTTTTCCAGGCTCAATTATCCGGAGTATCTATACTTGAACCACATTATAACCTTGCACGCGGGCAACACATAGTAGTCATTCAACGTGATGGTGACAATTCAAAAATTACCGAAAGAGTTCGCTGGGGTAAAGAACCTGATAATGATCTGAAAAAAACATTTCATAGGGAAGAAGATCGGGCTGATTTGCTTAAAAGTGCAGATTCACGTGTTGTGATTCCGATAAGCGGTTTTTATATCTGGAAAGAAGATAATGGAAATGATCAGCCCTTTTTTGTAAGAATGTTGAATAATGAACCTATGGCTGTGTGCGGGTTGACTTTTAGATCTGGCAGTAAAAATGAATACTGTGAAATCGTGCATCAGGAATCGAACCCGTTAATCCAGCCAATGAGTAACTTAATGCCGGTTTTGCTTGATATTCCACTTATGAATGAATGGATTAGTGATGAATCAGATGCGGAAATAATCCTGAAAAAAGCCAAATCCCGGTTTTTAATCACCGATATAACTGTTCACAGGGTTACAAAGGATGTAAATGACCTTTCAGAGAATCATGCTGACCTCATTCAGCCCATTCCAAAATAGATCACTCTTTCAATTCCTCTTTTCCTTCTAACTGATTTTGAAATATGCGAATAGTGTTATAAGCAAAATCCAGGTCAGGTTCTTTATCTACTGCCTCTAAGATATCTTCCCAAATCATCTGGTTTAGCCCGCGGCGTTTTCTCGGATTACTTAAATGACGAATAGTTAAACGAATACCAGAGTCAACTACATCTGTATAAACGATTGGGGTCAGATTTTTATAACGAATCAAATAAGATTTAGCAGCCCGTCTTACCTGTTGCTCTGCATCTTCCACGTAATCTTTCAGGTGATCCTGTGCAATTTTTTCGAGCAGCTTTTTTGCTTTCTTCCAGTTGCTTTCAAAGGTAAATACCACAACAATTTCATTCCAGATAAAATCAAAGTCACTCGTGTAGTTAGCAATCGCATTTCTGAAAACAAGATGGTTTGGAATATGTATAACTCTGCCTGTACTTTGATCGGCATGTACCCAGTTTCCAATTTCAAGAATGGTAAACTTGAAAATCCGAATATCAATTATATCACCTTTGAATTCTGCAATCTGAATTCTATCTCCCACATCAAATGGTTTACGCCAAATCAGAAACAACCAGCCTGCAATGTCTGTAACCGGATCCCGGAGAGCAATAGCCAAACCGGCAGACAAAAGCCCCAAAAATGTTGCAAGTGAACCAACCCCTTCAAACCAAACACGCCCCACCAGCAAAAAGCCGATAAAAAAGGCAATATAAGTGAGGTTTTTCCCCCACCTGTATCTTGTTTCAGAATCTTCTACACTTCGATAAATAAATCTCAAAGCAATAAACCTGAGAAAAATCAGCACAAGAATGATTACTGCTGTTTCAACAAAATTACTGTAGTCGATGCCGACATCTTCAATCAAACTCTGTAAACTTTCGTCTATCTGTTCCATAAATGGCTATTTAAGAATGAGTGGACAATAATTTATGCGTCGCAGTTCGTTTATAATTTGAATACTTTTTTTAGAGTATAAATAGTGATATTTTTATGCTCTTGAATAAAATCTTAATTATCTAAGATACTATGCTTTACGGAATTATCATTTCACTAATTACTATAATTTGTATCCTGCTGATTATAGTTGTTTTACTACAGCCGGGACAAAAAGAGGGACTTTCCGGAGGACTTGCAGCCGGAATGGCCGGTGGCGCCGCAATGGGTGCGCGCCGAACGGCTGATTTATTGTCAAAAACGACAACCATTCTTGCAATACTCTTTCTGAGTTTAAGCGTATTGGCAAACTTTGCCATTGATCGCGGTGAAACGGCAGGAAGTGCAATTCAACAAACCGGAATGGAGAATGTGGATCCTTCTGAGTTTTCTGCTCCATCCCAATCACCTGCAGCAGTTCCGCAACAGGATGATTTTGAGATTGAAGATTAACTGATACTCAATAAATTTTTTGAAAAGCCCTGATTTTAAAAACAGGGCTTTTTTTATGATGAGTTTTTTTGCTCGAGTACTTTCCACGCAATATAGAGAAGCAGAAGGTAGATTATCATTGCCCCCAAAACCATCCAGAATCCCGTAATCACATCAGCGAAATAATGCACCGGGGCATTTATTAAGAGCAGCAGCGGGAATCCAAGAATAAGTGCCAATCCACTTCCGTAAACAAGATTGAAGCTTACCGGGGTTTTCATCCCTGAATCAAGAATCCGTAATAAAATCAATCCGGATTGTAATGTACCAGTCATATTGCCATATACGGCTGTAAAGCGCTCAAGCTTGTAACTACTGAATGCTGAATAACAAAACCTTCGGGTAAACCACCAGGTTGCCAACACAACCATAATCGAAATAAGTAACAAGGGCAACCAATATTGAACAACAACCACAAGGCTTATGGCCGTAACGGATGCTACAATCATAAAATCCATAAAAAAGTTAGAGATCCTGGTCATAGTTACATCGTCTACAGCAAAGGAAATTCTGGTTGCATCAATTACTTTTCTGCCAAACAAAGCCACTATGGCAGCAAAAATAAAGTGGAATGACCAAAGTGTGTGAACTTCATTATCTGCCCCGATAGCAAATAGTCCCGCTTCAAAAAGCTTTAAGAGTCCGTACGTAGCTACATATACAATGCCAACCAAACCAAGATGGAAACTCAGCGATTCAAGTGCTTCGGAAGTAGTTGTAAGTTTGCCGGGCTGCTGAGGGCTTTGTTCTGACACAAATCCGCTTTTAAGGTCTTCCGGAAAATCTTCTCCGGCTTTTAAGAATGTAGCTTCATTCTGGTTAATTCCTCTCCGAACAGCCCACAGTCCCGTTGTATAAGCCGCTAAGAAACCAAATGCTGAAAAAGTTAGTCCTACAATTCCGCCCGATTCAAAGCCAAATGGCTCCCAGCTTTCACCAATCGAAAATGCAATTCCTGGGTTCATTCCAAATGCAAGCGGGGGTAAAAAACCGATGCCGACAAATAATTCCGGCATTATTGTATATACAAGCAAGAGGGCGATCAACAATCCGATGATTCCCTGCACCAAATAAGTCATTAGAAAAAGCATACCGGTTTTTACAGATGAAAGCCCTACTTTTTTTTGTGGAGTGCGTAGTGCAAGAGCAATAAATAATAAAGCAAGAAAGTGATACACATAGGCCCCCATCCGGTCGGTCGTGAGATCAATCAGGCCAAGTCCGTTTGCTCCGACTGTCAGGCCTATTGCGCCGGCTATCAGATTTGCAGGTATAAGATATCTGCGAAACAGCGGAACGGTTGTTCGCAGATACATTGCAATAATTAGTAAAACACCAAGCCATGCAAAATCCAGGAAAAAATTGCCAATGGTGGTATCAAAAGTCCAAAACCTCATTAAAGTGATTTTACCGTTTTTT
>SLAU01000201.1 GCA_007126675.1 Balneolaceae bacterium | reverse complement strand
GTCACAAGACGAATTCCCGTTGCGGCAAACGGGTGACCGATCGACAGCGACCCGCCCAGCGTGTTCAGTTTGTCCATGGGTACATTACCTACCGCTTTCTTTCGGCCAAGCCGGTTTTTCGCAAAGTCATCAGACTCCAGCGCTTTCAGTACGGTTACCATCTGACCAGCAAAAGCTTCATGAAATTCAAAAACGTCAATATCGCTTAGCTTCAGGTTCATTTCGTCCAGTGCTTTTGGTACGGCAAAAGCCGGGCCGATAAGCAGTTCATCATCAGGGCGCTGAGCCACGTAACTGTAACTTCTCAGTATTGCTTTGGGTTCATATCCATGTTTTGTGGCAAACTCTTTTTCCATCACCAGGCCGGCTGAA
This sequence comes from Balneolaceae bacterium, assembly GCA_007126675.1. Taxonomy (GTDB): domain Bacteria; phylum Bacteroidota; class Rhodothermia; order Balneolales; family Balneolaceae; genus SLAU01. The sequence goes on along the minus strand of SLAU01000201.1, from coordinate 4,241 downwards.
GCGCCGTCCGTTAAGAAAGATGCATTCCCGGCTGTAACGGTGCCGTGTGGTTTAACAAAAGCGGGACGAAGCGAAGCCAGTTTTTCCTGTGAAGAATCGCCGCGAATACCATTATCTTCACTAATCAGCTTCTCACCATTATTCAGGCTGACGGGGATAATTTCATCTTCAAGCAATCCTTCTTCGGTTGCTTTAGCTGCCCTTAAGTGCGAACGCAGAGCAAATGCATCCTGCTCTTCACGGCTGACGCCATATTTAGCAGTCATTTTATCGCAGCTTTGCCCCATCGTTTCACCGGTCGAAAATTCGGAGATCGAAGGAATTTCAGGCAGTAAATCTGACGGACGCAGCCCTTTGAAAAATCTCAGCCAGTCGGTTGGTTTGCGATACTTTTGAGTTTCAAGCAGCTTCTGACGGAATTTTTTCCTGAACCGGATCGGGATATCACTCATAACCTCAACTCCGCCGACTATGGCACAATTAATTTGTCCCACATTAATCGAATCCATAGCAGTAGTTAATGCAACATTCGAGGAAATACACGCCATCGAAACAGTTGTGGCCGGAACGGAATCGGGCAGACCGGCAGCTATAGATATTTCCCTTGCTACATTACTTGTATTGATATCCTGGATTACATTTCCGTAGTAGAGATGGTCGGTCAGTTTGCCATCAAACTTTGTTTTATTCAAAAGCCCGGATACAGTAAGTGTTCCGAGGTTGAATGCAGATAACTTTTTAAAATCAGTTTGCGCCTTCAGAAAAGGTGTGCGCACTCCATCAATAAAAACAACATCCCGGTTTGTTTTTTCATTAGCCATAATCGCAGCTTACTGGTTGTTATGGTATACTTAACAGTGTTAACCTCATCTCCTATATATAAAAAAATTTTTATTGAGTAAAAACTGTTTTCTCTGAGTGCAGAAGTTCTTATCTTTAAAGTCTTGACAAAAAAGGGCTCTTAGCTCAGTTGGTTTAGAGCACCTCGTTTACACCGAGGGGGTCGGGGGTTCGAATCCCTCAGAGCCCACAATAACTTTAGAGGACAGTTCTTGAAAAGGGCTGTCCTTTTTTTGTTTTAGCATGGTTCTCGCAGAGTTACGTTGATAGGAGCGCGGATGCCACAGAGATGTGTAATGAGAAAAACTTTTGGATCGTGCATTAACAGCACCTGAAGACGGTTGCGAGTATGTAATTTCTTACCAATTCTTATCCGCTAAGACCTCTTTTCTGATTTCCACACTTTTTTCTCAATAATTTCCAGAGATTAATAATCAAAGAGTTACAAATTTTTGAAAAGATACTCCAGGTGTCTCAATAGCAATTTTAATTTGCTAAAATAAAAAAGCTCAACTCTAAAATAAGTCACTTCGGTCTTGTATAAAATGACTTTTATAAGACAAAAGTCTCGGTCCCGGATAGTTTGTTACAAGCTATGATTCATAAGTTATAGCTCCTGGCTAATTCTTAGCTGCATATCTCTTTGTACTTTTGAACGACCAAAAGTACGATGCCAAAGGCACCACTTTGTGGAAAGTCGCCGGCTTGGATTTCTTCAGGTGGGGTTTTCCTCCGGCTATGCGATGTGACACCCCACCCCCACGTGAAAAACACACGTGGGTACTCCCCTCAAGGGGAGAGCTTAAATGGTCCATAACATCTTGAGATTTTTTAAGCATCTCACCGGTATGTTTTTTACAAACATCGCACACGCCAGACAAAAACCAAGCACCACCTTCAAAAATCACGATGCCGGAAATCTATTCTTCCTTTAAAAACTCTAAGCCTTAATAAAGAAAAAAAATCTCTGATTCGTGGAGGCGATAAGCAGAGCGGATTAATAAAGAATGATTTTCATAAATTTTTGTATTTTAAATGATGATGAAAGAAAAAGATTGATAGAGTGCCGTCAGGCACAATCAATATTATAACCCGGTGATTTATCACCGGGCTTGGCAAAGTCGCTGATACAAAAGTACCGTAGGTACGATCCATTTGGGAGCTCAGTGGAGGCGTTGTACCAAGCACTGGAATGAAATGCCAATTTTCTTCACTCTGGTTCATCTCTTTTCTTACTACTACAATAATTTTCAGGGATTCAAAAAGCAATTCAGGCCTGTAAAAATTTAGAATGCCAAACTCTGAAGTAAATTTCCAGGCCTTGAGTGAAATAACTTTTCAAGAAAAGAGTCATATGTAGCATGCTTCAAGATTTGATTCATTTGTATAGCTCATGGCTAATCTCTTGCTGTTTAACTCTCTGACACTTTTCATCGGGGAAAAGTGTCCAAAACCCGCCGGCTGGTGAAAAAATGGCGAAGCTCAGCGACGCTCCGCTAAAAGAAAACGAAGCTCCATCTCGCTACCTGCTGTTATCAAGTTCTCAGCGGTACGTTTTCTTTCTTAACGCTTCGCTTTGCCTCGCTTTTGTCACCATTTTTTCACGAGGCCGGAAGTTGTTTTTCCTTATCAAAACTCTAAACTTAAATTAGGAGTTAATCGGCCTCTGATTCGTGGAGGCGATAAGCAGAGCGGGGCGAGGGAGACGTTTTGATAAATCATACCGGTGATAAATGGTTTGCTTGGGAAAATAGTGATGGACCATTGATTTATCAGTCGAAGGAGAACCCCGCGATGTAGCCGTAACGAATCAGCAGCCTTGATCTTTTGCTTACTTTTGTATCAAGACAAAAGTAAGGAGAGGTATTAATTAAGCTATAAATCATGATTAACAGCTTGTATCAAATCATTACTCTCTCTCTCCCTCTCTTGTACTTTTGAACGAACCGTCGGGAGCCGGACGGGCTCAAAAGTACGATGCCAAAGGCACCACTTTGTGGAAAGTCGCCGGCTTGGATTTCTTCCGGTGGGGGTTTTCCTCCGGCTATGCGATGTGACACCCCACCCCCACGTGAAAAACACACGTGGGTACTCCCCTCAAGGGGAGAGCTTAAATGGTCCATAACACCTTGAGTTTTTTAAGCTACTCACCGGTATGTTTTTTACACCCATCGCAATGAAGTGATCCCCTTGGAGAACGCGCCGTATAAAAACCAAGCACCACCTTCAGAAATCACGATGCCGGAAATCTTTTTTCCTTTTTAAAACTCAAAGCTTTAACCAAAGGGAATCAAATAGTATTTTATGTCAGTAAAAATCTACAATTAAATAAACTACAGATTAAATGCTGATTGATATCATCGCCGGTGCCCGGCCCAACTTTATGAAAATTGCACCCATAATTAAAGAAATGGAAAAGGCTAATGTCGCATCCGGAGAGAAAAAGGGAGATCAAAACTATCTTGAATACCGCCTTATTCACACCGGCCAGCATTACGACCGCAATATGAGCGGTGCTTTTTTCGAACAGCTTGGAATTCCTGAGCCTCATATGAATCTGGAATCGGGGTCGGGTACGCAGGCTGAGCAGACCGGCAGGATTATGGCAAGATATGAAGAAGTACTGTTAGAGCGAAAATCAGATCTTTGCATTGTGGTGGGGGATGTTACTTCTACGATGGCGTGCTCAATCACTGCCAAGAAAATGGGCGTAAAAGTAGCACATGTGGAGGGCGGTATCCGCTCGCGAGACTGGACTATGCCTGAAGAGATTAACCGCGTAGCAACTGACAGTATAACAGATTTCTTCTTTACCACTTCCGAAGTAGCGAATAACAATCTAAGAAATGAAGGAGTAAGCAATGATCGTATCTTTTATGTGGGAAATACGATGATTGATACTTTGCTTTCTAACCAGGAACGCCTTGAAAAACCGGAAGTTTTCGATCATGAAAATCTGGAAGAAGGAAATTATTTTGTTATGACACTGCATCGTCCGGCAAATGTGGATGAAGAAAAAAAACTAAAAGAGCTGATCGACAATATTGCCGAAGGCGTGAAAGGCGAAAAAATTGTTTTTCCGGTACATCCTCGAACCCGCAAAATTCTGGACGGCCTTGGGATTTCACATCCAAGCCTGATTTATACGGATCCTCTGGGCTACTTACAGTTCATCTGGCTGGTAAAACATGCCCGAGCGGTAATCACCGATTCAGGCGGCATCACAGAAGAGACTACCGTGCTTGGCATTCCTTGCCTTACACTGCGCGATAATACCGAGCGCCCCGAAACCATCACTGAAGGTACAAATGAACTAATCGGCACAAACCCGGAAGCAGTGAAGCCCGCACTGAAAAAACTGATGAGCGGAAACTGGAAAACAGGCGCCATCCCAGAAAAGT
>SLAU01000280.1 GCA_007126675.1 Balneolaceae bacterium | reverse complement strand
TCAAGATCTACCAGGGGCACATCGTCAAGATAGTCTACTTCTGCTTTGCCGAGCATAAAATTCATTTCACCGGGTACAACTTTGATATCTGCATCCGTATTACGAAGAGATTTTATCGAATTCAAAAGTTCGGTGTGGCTTACATAATCCATCAAAAATATGACCGTATCAGCCCGGGTACTTTTTACCAGTTCTTCGAGCTGATTTACCGAACCAATTACAGATTCAGAAAGCTGCCGACCCTGTTCAATTTTTCCGGACTGATGAATCACCCCGGCTACCTGCACCTGCCAGTTAGCACGTCCGTTTAGTTTTGTGATAAAGCTTTCAGTTTTATTCCCAACACCTGCAATAAGTGCCCGCACCGGTGCTACTTTACCCTGTACAACGCCAATTTTCTTATTCCGGTTAATTCTGATAAACCGGATCAAACCCACACCTACGAATGACAAAATACCGGCTACTCCCAAAATAATTCTTGAAAAAGCCAGATCCCGAATAAAGAATGTGATTGTAGCCAGCATTATAAAACTCAATGTCACAGCTTTTAAACTGCTGACGATCGAAAGCCTGTTCTTTTTGAGCACACCAAACGTTTGTGCAAAAATGAGATACAATACTGTAAGAAGAAGATTCAACCATAAAAATCTCAGGTTTTCCGGAGCCAGCATCGCAGCATCTTCAAACCAGAACCGGAAAAAATATCCGGCTGCAAGAGATCCGTTCAGTACAAGCAAATCGATAATTACATATTTAAGAAAGCTGACTTTGGAAGTGATATATGTAAGCAATGCCCGCAGCTGTATAGCCCAAAAAACTATGAATCGAAACAGCGAGGAATATCGTGATGTGTAATGTTTGTCAAAAAATTGGTAGAGTGCGTTATTGAATACCCGGTTATATGCGCGAAAATCTTTTTTGGTGCTCTCGCCTTTATAATGAATAATTGAAGTTGAAGGTACGTAGTCAATTTTCCATCCTTTTTTTGCGACCCGGTAACAAAGATCTATATCCTCACCATACATAAAAAATCGCTCATCAAAACCATCAACTTCTTTCAAAACCTCGGTTCTGAAAAACATGAATGACCCGGATAAAACGGGAATCTCACCGGGCTCATCCTCATCTTTCCAGCCCATATAGTACTTTCCGAAAATTTTACTTTTTGGAAATAAAGCGGTTAAGCCTACTGCTTTATGAATTGCCGAACTTACGGTTGGAACAGTGCGTCTTGATTCGGGTGCAAATGAACCGTCAGGGTTCAGGATTTTACATCCGCACGCGCCGGTTTCAGGATTTTTTTCCATATGATCCATCAACACCTGCAATGTATCTTCCTGGATCACTGTATCAGGATTCAGCAGCAGCGTGTAAGCACCCTTTGCCAGCTTTATAGCCTGATTATTGGCTTTACCGAAACCAAGATTTTCATCATTCTCAATAAAATGAACTTCCGGAAACAGAGGTTTCAGAAATTCCATGGAGCCATCCGAAGAGTTGTTATCCACCACAAAAATTTCGGTATCAATCTCTTTTGAAGCTTTTCGGACCGACTGAAGAGAGTTAGCCAAAAACTCTTTCACATTGTAATTAACAATAATGATGCTGATATCCGGTTTTTCGGATCTGTTCATCGCTTATAATCCCAGTCTGTTCATGAAATAATCCCATTTTCCCTTCAGGCCCAGTTTATATCCAAATTTGGAGGCAGTTCCCCTCCACTCATGATCGATAAACCGGTAAACGGGATAATCTTCCAGCTTATAGCCTTTTTCGTGAGCGGCTTTAAAATTGTGGATAGTTGGCTGGCCATGGTGAATAAACGGAGGGAAATTTTTATACAAATCTCTGCGCACTAACAGGTATGGCGTTAAAATCACGGGAGACCCGCCGGGATCTTTAAAACCCCGTTTATTAACTGTTATCCTCTGACCCATCGCATATATTTTTTCGTCACTGTCCATCTTTTCACACATTTCCTCTAAAAAACCCCGTTTTTTAGTTTCCGTATCGGAATCAAGAAAAAACACTTTTTCGGAAGATACCAACTCTCTCAACGCTTTGTCCATTGCCGGGCCGTGATAGATGTTTTCTTTTGAATAATAAACATCCACATTATCCGGGTTTTCTTTGTTTAGTGAATCAATCACTTCAATGGAATCATTTTCACTGCCATTATCAAAAATCAGTACTTTTTGATCAGGGTAAATATCCAGAAAACTTTCCACTGCAATACGCAGCAGTTCGGGGGTATTAAAATTGACGATGACAGTTGTTATGTTCATGAACGCTATCGTATGATCACCACTTTTCCGACGCCTCTTTCACTCCCATCGGGATCTAAAGCTACAACAAGGTAAACACCCGAACCAACCCTGTTGCCGTTAAAGTCTCTGCCGTCCCATTCTGCTCTGCCGCCCCGGTTATCGATAGACCGGATTAAAGTACCATCTACTCCCAAAACCCGGATAGTGGTTTGATCGGAAAGGTCTTCAACAAAAATTCTGTCATGCCTGTCATAAACAAACGGATTTGGAAATACTTTCAGGGTTTCCATTTCACGAACAGGCTCAGATGGAATATCCTGGTATGTGATCAGTCCTACATCCGTTGAAATATAGACCAGTCCTGTTTCCTGCTCTACGGTAATATCAACGATATTATCAGATAAAAGCGGACTGTTTTCGGAGTTGTAATGTTTGATTATTCTGCTTCCCCGGCTGTTCAAAAGCCATACACCATCATTTGCGGTACCGATCCATTTTTGATTAGCAGAGTTTACCGCCATCGCCGACACATTGATATCTCGCAATAAAAACGGTGATTCTGCATCCGGATCTTCATTCAGCAGCCATTGACCTTCCCGTTCCTGGGCCGAGCCTGTAATAACAAACTGAGGGAATACGAATTTCGCAATTCCTCTGTCTGTGCCAACCCAAACTTCGCCGTCAAGATCTTCTATTATTGCATTTACTCTCCCATTTGGAAGGTTACCGGAACCCGGAGAATCAGATATTTTCACGCTTGTCTGATCGTTTACATCCTCCGGGTTTCCTGTATCAACTACCAATATACCGCGGCCTACATTTCCGACACCCAGAAGCGTTACCCACTTCTGATCATGAGAGTCAATAAATAACCCTCCATATTCATCTGATGAGGAAGCAGCGGCGCCTTTCTCGTAACCAATCCAGTCATCATCACCGGGGCGCTGATAATAAAGTGGTGTGGATCCAAAATAGCTTACAGCCCACACATCTCTTTCTGAATCTGTTTCCAGCCCTATTATAACCGGAAAATCCGGATCAAGTGAAACCCAACCCTCTATTGCAGAATTACTTGAATTAAATACGTGGATCTCATCCGTTTCTTTATGATGGCGGGCAATTCCGCGCCCCCAGCTTCCAAAGTAATAATACTCATCTGTGCTAACCGATTTAAATGCTTTCCGAAAAATTGAATTGTTTAAAACCGGAGTATTATGTCGGTTGAAACTTTGCCAAACTCCATTCCTGAAAATGTGATATCCTTTGCTGTTATCTTCTATATTATCCCGTGCAGAAAACCGGCTTGTGCCCGAAAACAGCGTTTCACCGTCAAAATTTATCCCTTCAAAAAAGTTGATATTGGGGCCTGATGGGCTTTCAAATTCAAACTCATCCGAAAAGAGATCCGCAAAACCTATCCCCCTGTTAAAAGTGCCGGTGTAAATTTTGTTAGTTATTTCATCATCAAACAGAACCGTATTCAGTCTTAAAGCATCAGGGCTGGTGCTTTCTGTATTCAGATTTGCATCAACCTTAAAAATAACCGATTCACTTAGAGCCAAAAGTGTTTCTCCGCTTTGGCTGAGCGAATATTCTGTGATTGTGCTATTACCAAAAAGATTGGTTTGCTGCCAGCTGTCGTTTTCGTAAATGAAATTAAGATCGGTACCTGATGCAAAAATACGGTCTTCAAATTTTTGAATGGCAGCTAAACCTCCGGAAGGCAGCCCGTCAGTCTGATCATAATTTTCCCAGGATGCTGCAGTGTTCAGGTTTAAATCCAAATCACCGACAGCCACACCCTGCTGGGTGGCTGCATAAATTAGTCCATCAGCTATCACCAGGTCTTCTACAACAATACCACTGTCAAAACTTCCCAGCCTGCTGTAGGAATCTATCACCAGCAGCGTAGCTATATCATACTTTACAATTCCAAAATCAGTAGCTACAAAAAGCCGGGCGCCATCCTGAAAAAAACCATTAATTCGTTTTGATGTAAATGCAGTAACCCTGAAAATATCCTCGAGCCTGCTGAATTCCTCTGTATCCGGATCAAAAATATCGATCATTCCATCGGTATAACCGATAAGCACAACATTTTGCTGAGGCAGGTACTCGATTGTTTCTGCATCAAGCCGGTACATTCCCTCTACAGTGGTATAGGTATTTTCAAAACTATCCTCTTCAAATGAAAATAAACCGCCTTTTGAAATACCCCATACGGTTCCGGTTTCTGTTATTGTAATATCTGTTACATTGTTAAAGGATGTGATCGCTTCCCATGAATTGAAACTTTGAGAATTGGCTGAATGGAAAGGAACCAAGCCGGTCAATAAGAGAAATAATAAGCTTCTGACAAATCTCTTTTTCATCAAAGAATAAAGTGTAGCAAAAAAACCGTGCAAACGATGCATAAGATATATTTAGGAATTCCCGGCATTAACCGCCGGCTGAAAGATCAGAATAATATGGAAAAGGAACGAGAGACTGTAGAAAATATGATAATTGATCCTGAAACAGAAAAAGAAGAGTGATTATGAGCCATAAAAAAAAACCCTGTATCTGTTCTGGACAAATACAGGGTTTGAAATAACAGATGAAATGTGAATTACTGATTTACTAAAATGTACTTCTACACTTGTAAAGACGAATCAGAATGAAACTCCAAAGAAAATGTAGAATTGCTCTGAATCCGGATTTAAAACAACGCTGCCGCTTAACGGAATTGAAATATTGTCATTTATTTTTACCGATTTACTTGTGGTTATACCCACGTTTACGAGAGCAAAATCTCCGTCCGTGGAGTGCCATCCGTCACCGGCACCAATAAAAAAGTCAGTTTTTCCGAAGTTTACACCAGCTTCAAAATAGAGGTCATCTCCCGCCGAACCGGCATCTTCTGCCTCATTCAGAATATAATTACCGGAGAATGAAAATTTGTCCACTTCCAGGCCTACATTCAGTTCAAATGCGTGGCTGTCACCTTCGAAAAAAGGTGTGCCCGGGTAGTAATAATCAGTAATGCCCAGGCTCAGGCCAAAGTCGAATTCGTAGGCTGCATATAAGTCCATTTCCTGGAATCCGTCAAAACCCTGAGAGCCCCATGCACCTATTGAAAATCCGCCTGCAGTAAATTCGGTATATGGCTGAAAAGAGGGCCCCGAAAAAGCTACACCACGAAATACATAGGTGCTGTAAAAATCTGCCCCGGTTTCAATCTGCTGGGCTTTGGCTACTTCTGGCTTTAAGGTTAGTGAAAGTGCGAAGCTGAATAAAAGAACGATAAAGGTTTTAAAAAGTATTAGTTTTTTCATTGTGTTATATTGAAGTGTTTATGAGAATTGCGAAAGTGATTTGAATAAGCAAAGGAGCACCGGATCCCCAAATCTGCAGTGCTCCTTTTTTATTTTATTGATTATGCAACCGATTGTCCTAATTCGGTTGTTTTTACTGATGAGAAATCAGGATATGCTTTGATGCTGTGTTCAGAGAGATCCAATCCGTCGGACTCCACCTCTGGTGATACACGAACACCAACCGCAGCTTTGATAGCTGAGAATACCGCGAATGAAAAGATAAAAGTAGCTGCAAGTATTACTGTGGTACCAAGAAGCTGAATGAGGAAGCTTGCGGGAGTGAAAATTCCAACGGCAAGAGTTCCCCAGATTCCGCATACACCATGCACGGATACTGCGCCTACGGGATCATCAAGTCTGAGCTTATCAATCATCAAAATGGAAAGCACAACGATTACTCCGGCAATTGCACCCACAATTACAGCTGCTGTAGGCGAAATAACATCGGCCCCAGCCGTGATTCCCACTAAACCGGCAAGGATACCGTTCAGTGCCATAGGTGCATCAAGATTTTTCATAACAAGATGCGTGGTGATCATAGCTGCAAGTGCACCTGCACAAGCGGCCAGCGCTGTGGTTACAAATACATAGGATACTTCAGCCGGGTCGGCACTCAATACCGAGCCGCCATTAAAACCAAACCAGCCTATCCAGAGCAGAAACACACCTACTGTTGCCAGGGGAATATTGTGTGCGGGTATTGCAAATATTTTTCCATCCCTGAATTTACCGGTTCTTGCACCCAGAATTATGATACAGGCTAAACCGGCTGCACCGCCTACTCCGTGTACTAATGTAGATCCTGCAAAATCATAAAATCCAAGCTCATCTAACCAGCCGCCTCCCCAGACCCAGCTGCCTGTAATCGGGTAAGAAATTGCCAGCAGCAGAACACCAAAAATCATGAACGACGAGAGTTTAATCCGACCGGTAACACAACCGGATACAATGGTAGCCGCAGTAGCCGCAAACATTGCCTGGAAAATAAAATCACTCCAGATTGTCATTTCTTCGCCATAGGCGGGTGTTAACATGCCAACCGGGTCACTCGCATCATAGCCGATTCCAAATCCGCCAAATCCAAATATTCCGTTAAAGTCACCCGGATACATCATCTGGAAACCGACAAAAGCATAGATCAGAATTCCTGTACAAAGAATGAATACATTCTTGTAGATAACATTGACTGAATTCTTGGACTGGGTTAAACCACTTTCAAGAGATGCAAAGCCAAGGTGCATCAAAAGAACCAGAAATGCGGCTATCAATATCCAGAGATTATCGATAATAAATTTTACGTAGTCTGCCGAAGCCTGAAACTCTTCGACGGTAGCATATTCCTGTTGCGCTGCAACTTCTGCTGTTTCTGCAACGGTTACCATTTCTACTGTTTCTGCTGCTGCCTCAGAACCTGAACTGCTTGCAACAAAGAAAGCAGCCAGCAACAAACCCAGAAAGAAAATGGACGATTTCAGATATCTGTTCATAAAGGATCATGTTTAGTTAGAATTAACGTTGCATTAATTTCTACTAAATCACGCCCTCTTGTCAATATTTTTTAAAGTATAAAATCATTTTTTATTTAATGTTTTAATATAATTTAGAAAAGCGCTTTTATCTTCTTATAAATCTGAAACAATCTCTATGATTAGTAAATTTTCATGAAAAAAATCTTTCTCATCAGGGTAATCTTGAGAGTGAAAGACCAAGAATAGCAGACCTTTAGATTAAATTTTTAAGCGGAGTATCTGTTTATTCTGAATAAATAATGAAAGCTAATAAGAAAAGGAAAAACAGGAAGGCTGTCTTGCTTCTTAAATATCGTTTACCGGTAGCTATATTGTTTGCTTATTGAATGATGGTGATTAATGCATAAAAAAACCTTGCAAATCAGTGATTTGCAAGGTTTGTGGTGCCCTGGACTGGACCGGCCTGCCGTTCCTAATACTAAACAACTAACTAAATCAAAATACATCTGTAAGCTCATTAAAGCTGATAAACCTACCGGCAGTCAGGCAGGATCGAACCGGCAAGGTTTACTGATAAAATTTTAGATTTCTCTATCTGTTTACTTGATAAGTAATACAAATTTACGCATAAAAAAAGGCCCGCAATTAAATAATTACGGGCCTGTAATGTGCCCTGGACTGGAATCGAACCAGCACGACCGTTAGGCCACACGCCCCTCAAGCGTGCGCGTCTACCAATTCCGCCACCAGGGCAAGTAGACTTTTAAAAAAATCAGTAAATCAATCAGAATCGAACCAATACGTCCGCCAACCGGCGGACACACGCCCCTCAAGCGTGCGCGTCTGACAACCTACCATCCAAAGCTTCACGTGACGGATGGTTCCGACACCAGGGCATCAGACTTTAAAAATGAATCAATAAATCAAAAATTAATCGGACTGGACCTGCCTGCCGATACAATCACAAAAAAACTCATAATCCAAATTACGACTGCACATTCAATAAAACTCAGCAACCTATCGGCAGTCATGCAGGATCAAACCAGCACGTCCGCCAACCGGCGGACACAAGCCCCTCAAGCATGCGCGTCTGACAACCTGCCATCCAAAGCTTCACGCGACGGATGGTTCCGACACCAGGGCAGGTTTTTTCCACAGACTTTAAAGATAGCAGTTTTTCAATCTAAATGGAAAGTTAACTGAACGGTTTTGTACCAAAAATTTGCAAATTCGCGAATTGGTTTTTTGTAGTTTCTGTTTTGGTTTGCCACGGAAGCATGGAAATCCCAAAATTTTTCGTATCAATACACTCAGGGCACATACCTGCCCCCTCCTTGCGGAGCGATAGCGACACAGGAGCCTGTCCACCTTTCGGTGGAAGGGTTGGGGTGGGTAGAACACTAATACATATTCAACATGACAAATAAAGATGTAGCCGAAAAACTTCGCAAAGTTTATAACCTGATGCAGCTTGCCGGGGAAAACCGGTTCAGGGCAATCGCGTTTGATCGCGCAGCACAAACGATCGAAGGACTGAATGAAGAGATAACAACGCATATCGAAGCGGATACGCTCACAGATATAAAGGGGATCGGTAAATCGATTGCCGAAGATATCAAAGCTTTTTCCGAAACAGGGACTATGCCGGTTCTTGATGCTCTGAAAGAAAAAGTGCCAAAAGGGTTAATTGATTGGCTCAATATTTCGGGACTGGGACCCAAGAATATCGTAAAAATTCACAAAGAGCTTGGAATCACGGAAATTACTGAACTGAAAGAAGCGTGTCAGAGTGGTGCTGTAGCTGACTTGCCGGGCCTGGGACAAAAATCGGCCGATAAAATTATAAAATCGATCGAATATCTCGAAAAGTTTGGGGAAAGGGCTCGTCTTGATCAGGCACTGAATGTAGCTGAACCGATGTTTGAATTCGTCAAAGAACTTGACGGCGTTATAAAATGTGAAATTGCCGGATCACTGCGTCGTGCAAAAGAAACAATTGGCGATGTTGATATTATTGTTGCGGCAAATGCCGATGACACCGGTTCCATTTTTGATGCTTTTGTAAATCATGAACTGGTAACCGAAGTACTTGGACGCGGGGATACAAAAAGCTCGGTGCGCACCGAAAACGGCCGGCAGGTTGATTTGAGAATTGTGTCAGAAGAGGAATATCCTGCTGCATTGATGTACTTCACCGGCAGCAAAGAGCATAATATCGTGATGCGGCAGCGTGCAAGAGAACGGGGAATGGCTCTTAATGAATATGGCCTGTTTAAACTCAATAAAGAGAAAGAAACCGACTTTGACCAGCCAGTGAGCGCATCATCAGAAAAACAGATCTACAACAAACTGGATCTCAATTTTATCCCACCGGAACATCGTGAAGATTATGGTGAATTTTCATATTACGAGGATAATGAAACAATGCCGCTTGTGGAAGGGGCCGACATAAAAGGAGTTGTGCATGCACACAGCAGATGGAGTGACGGCAAATACACGATCAAACAGATGGCAGAAGCCTGTATTGAACGAGGATATGAGTACCTGGCAATTACCGATCATTCCCAAACAGCTGCATATGCAGGCGGATTAACAGTTGATGAAGTGAAACAGCAATGGGAGGAGATCGACCGGCTGAATGAGGAGTTCTCTGATAAAAATTTCAGAATTTTCAAGGGAATAGAATCCGACATTTTAAGTAACGGCTCACTCGATTATCCCGAGAAAATACTGGAAGGGTTTGAATTGATTATTGCCAGCATTCATTCGGGTATGGAAATGCCACTCGAAAAAATGATGGCAAGGTTTGAGGCTGCCATCAGAGACCCTTTCACGGATATGATTGGCCACCCAACCGGCCGGCTGCTGCTAAAGCGTGAGGAGAGCAAGCTGGATTTGAACAAATTGATTGAACTGGCGGCTGAATATGATACCGCAATTGAAATTAACGCTAACCCCTGGCGGCTGGACCTTGATTGGCGATATGGCAATAAAGCCAAAGAAACAGGACTTTTAACTTCCATCAATCCTGATGCACACAGTACGGATGGGATTGATCATATCCGGTACGGTGTGATGATTGCCCGTAAAGCAAAATTTGATAAGGAGCGTGTGCTGAATACGAAGACGGCTGATGAGTTCGAAGCCTGGCTGATGAAAAACCGCAGAGGCGCGGTGGACGCGGAGTGAAGGTGTATCTGAGGAGTTATAAAACTGTGTGGTTAAATATGAACTGTCACTTCAAATTGAATTTTATTATTGCCACGGAGACACGGAAATGCACGGAATTATTTTGTTATTAATCTTCGTGTTTCTTCGTGCCCTCGTGACTTCGTGGTTTTAAAAGAATGGCTTAATACCTTCATTGCAGAGTGACAGTAGCGGTTCAATCTTATCAATATAAGGGTGGCTTCCCCACTACTTCTTTTTCAGAAACTCTACTACTTCCAGTGCCGGGTCGGGGCTGCCCATAATGTAGAAGTGAATTCCAGGCACACCGGCTTCCATTAGTTCAAGGCTTTGCTGTTTTGCCCATTCAATCCCGATCTTCACTGCATTTTTTTCATCATTAGAAACTTCATCAGCCAGGGTATCAGGAATAGTCAGATAAAAATTGCGTGGCAGATTTACCAGGTGGCTTGGCCTTGTAAGTATTTTAATTCCCGGCACAATCGGCACGTCAATGCCTGATTTCCGGCATTTTTCCACAAACTTGAAATAAGCCTCATTGTTAAAAAACATTTGGGTTACAATGTAATCACCGCCGGCATCCACTTTTTGTTTAAGCCGTTTTATATCCCAGTCAATATTCGGCGCCTCAAAATGTTTTTCAGGATATCCGGCTACTCCAATACAAAAATCTGTGGGCTCGGCATTCATGATATCTTCCAGATAGTTACCCTGATTCATATTCTGAATCTGCTCTACAAGGTCAATCGCATACTTATTCACAGTGCCATTCAGGTTTAATGAAATCTGTGATCCGGTGTTATCACCCCTAATTGCAAGCACATTGTGAATTCCGAGATAGTTCAGCTCGATCAAGGCATCTTCGCTCTCCTCTTTTGTAAAGCCTTCACAAATCAGGTGCGGCACCGGATCAATTCCATATCGGTGCAAAATAGCTGCGCATAAACCGATTGTACCCGGGCGTTTTCTGCGCACAACCCGTTTCAGTGTACCATCTTCTTGCTCTTCAACATGAGCTTCTGCGGCATGATATGTCACATCAATAAATGGCGGCTTTACTTTTTCGACCACCTTATCCAGTGATTCAAATACACTGCTAACAGCGCCCCCTCTTTTTGGCGGAATTATTTCGAACGAAATCAGCGGTTCATTCGCTTTTTGATAGTGCTCAATTACTTTCATTAAAAGTGTGTTTTTAAGCTGTAAATTACAGATTTTATGGGCTTGCTACGACAAGAACTTTAAAGCTTTTACATACAATATGCGTTCCAGACATCCCCTGAATTCTATTCTTAAAAAAAGGATCGTTGTACTTGATGGCGCAATGGGTACCATGATTCAGAGTTATGGATTGTCAGAAAGTGATTACAGGGGTAAAGCGTTTCCCGATTCAGATCATGACCTGAAAGGCAATAACGATCTCCTTTCAATCACTCAACCTAATATAATAAGGGAAATTCATTCCAATTTCCTCTCTGCCGGGGCTGATTTCGTTGAAACCAATACTTTTAATGCAAACCCAATTTCCCAGGCCGATTATAATCTTCAGGATATAGCGTATGACCTGAATGTGGCTTCAGCATCAATTGCACGTCAGGCGGCAGACAAGTTTACCGAAAGTAATCCCGATAAACCGCGCTTTGTGGCCGGGGCTATCGGGCCCACAAACAAAACCCTTTCTCTTTCACCTGATGTAGAAAACCCCGGATTCAGGGAAATCACCTTTGATCAGCTTGCGGATTGCTACTCGGTTCAAATAAAAGGATTACTGGATGGCGGCGCAGACATTCTTTTAGTCGAAACCGTTTTTGACACCCTGAACTGTAAAGCTGCAATTTATGCCATCCATCAGCACTTCAGGAAAAGCGATCAAAAAGTGCCAATCATGATTTCAGGAACTATTGTGGATCAAAGCGGTCGCACACTATCAGGTCAAACTACTGAAGCTTTTTGGCTTTCGGTAAAGCATGCGAACCCTTTATTAAGCATCGGCTTGAATTGTGCCCTCGGCTCCAAACAGATGCGGCCTTACATCAAAGAACTTTCCGAAAATGCGGATTGTTTTACCAGCCTCTACCCTAATGCCGGTCTGCCAAATGAGATGGGAGAATATGACGAAAGCCCGGACTTTATGGCAAAACAGTTTGCAGGTTATGCCGAAGAGGGATTTGTAAATATTGTAGGCGGCTGCTGCGGTACCACACCGGATCATATCCGTGCAATTGCCGAAGAGGCAGCCAGGCATAAACCGCGCTCTATAAAAGATCAAAAGCCCTATATGAGATTGAGCGGGCTTGAACCATTGGTGATTCGTCCGGAAACCAATTTTGTGAATGTTGGTGAACGGACGAATGTAACCGGTTCTGCAAAATTCAAAAGATTGATTAAAAATGAGGAGTACGAAGAAGCACTTTCCGTAGCAAGCGAACAGGTTGAAAGCGGTGCCCAGATTATTGACGTAAACATGGATGAAGGGCTGATCGACTCGGAACAGGTAATGACCGATTTTCTGAACCTGATGGCTTCAGAGCCGGAGATATCCCGAATCCCGGTTATGATTGATTCCTCAAAATGGAGTGTGATTGAAGCCGGCCTGAAATGCACCCAGGGCAAAGGTGTTGTAAACTCCATAAGCCTGAAAGAAGGTGAGGAAGAATTCAAAAAACAGGCCGAAAAAATCCGGGATTATGGAGCCGCAGTAGTCGTGATGGCTTTTGATGAAAACGGCCAGGCAGATACACTGGAACGACGCATCGGAATATGTGAGCGTGCTTATAATATTCTTGTTGATGATGTCGGGTTCCCGCCTCAGGATATTATCATGGATCCAAATATTCTGACTGTGGCAACCGGTATTGAGGAGCACAATAATTACGCCGTCGATTTTATTGAGGCCACAAAATGGATCAAAAATAATCTGCCAAAAGCTAAAGTGAGCGGTGGTGTCAGCAATATCTCTTTTTCGTTTCGGGGAAATAATGTGGTGAGAGAAGCGATGCATTCGGCATTTCTATATCATGCAATTAATGCCGGAATGGATATGGGAATTGTGAATGCAGGTCAGCTCGAAGTATATGAAGAGATTGAACCGGAACTCAAAGAGCTGGTTGAGGATGTACTGCTGAACCGAAGGAATGATGCCACGGAACGTCTGCTGGATTATGCAGAAAAAATTAAAGATCAGGACAAGGGAGCCGCAGTAAAAACGCAGGATGCCTGGAGAAACGGCACTGTGGAAGAGCGCATTAAACATGCACTTATAAAAGGGATTGTAGATTTTATAGAAATTGACGTGGAAGAAGCTCGTCAAAAATATGACCGCCCTATTGAAGTGATTGAAGGCCCGATGATGGACGGGATGAATATAGTAGGTGACTTGTTTGGTGACGGAAAGATGTTTTTGCCGCAGGTTGTTAAAAGCGCACGTGTAATGAAAAAAGGCGTTGCGATCTTAACTCCCTATATCGAAGCCGAAAAGCAGAAAAATAAAAGCAGCAAACCAAAAGCAAAAATCCTGCTGGCTACGGTGAAAGGTGATGTGCACGACATCGGGAAAAATATCGTAGCTGTTGTTCTGCGTTGCAATAACTATGATGTTGTGGATATCGGGGTGATGAATCCCGCTGATAAAATACTTTCGGCCGCCAAAGAAAATAAAGTTGATGTAGTGGGTCTTAGCGGGCTCATTACACCCTCACTGGATGAAATGGTTAACGTAGCAAACGAGATGAAACGGGAAGCGTTTAAAGTGCCGCTGATGATCGGCGGCGCTACTACATCCAGAATGCATACGGCAGTTAAAATTGCACCGTCTTATGATCAGCCCGTAATACATGTTCTGGATGCTTCGCGTAGCGTAACCGTTGTTAATCGGCTCGTATCTGATACACTTAAGAATGGATTTGTGGAAGAGATTTCTAACGAGTATGAAGATCTGCGTGAACAGTATAAAAGCCGGAACAGGCGGAAAAAATATTTATCTATCGCTGAAGCCAGGGAAAATAAAACGGATATCAACTGGGAAAACAGAGAAATCACAAAGCCCAACAGGTTCGGGATCATTCCAATTGAAGCGGAACTGGAAACCTTACGAAATTATATCGACTGGACTCCCTTTTTCATTGCCTGGGAGATGAAAGGCCGGTATCCGGATATTCTGGATGATCCAAAAGCAGGAACAGAGGCCCGCAAACTTTTTGAAGATGCAAACAGGCTGTTGGATAAGATTATAAAGGAAAACCTGCTTCAGGCAAAAGGCGTCGCCGGGTTATTTCCTGCCAATTCAGTTGGTGATGACATCGAATTATATGAAGATAATAAGCGGAATAAAATAATTGCACGATTTCATACACTGCGGCAGCAAACTGAGAAACGTACCGGCCAGCCTAATAAAGCATTATCCGATTTTATAGCTCCAAAGAGCAGTGGCCTGAAAGATTATTTAGGTGCTTTTGCCGTTACAACCGGCCATGGCACTGCCGAACTGGTAAAGAAATTTGAGAAAAATAATGACGATTACAACGCAATTCTTACCAAAGCGATCTCCGACCGGCTGGCAGAAGCGTTTGCTGAATATCTGCATGAGTTAGTACGAATTAAACTTTGGGGATATGCGCCGGATGAGGCTTTTACCAACGAAGAGCTGATTCGTGAAATGTACGAAGGTATTCGCCCTGCTCCCGGTTATCCTGCGCAGCCTGATCACACAGAAAAACGGACTCTATTCGATCTGCTTAAGGTACCCAAACACACCGGTATCACGCTTACCGAACATCTTGCAATGAATCCTGCATCATCGGTAAGCGGGCTCTATTTTTCACATCCTGAGGCAAAATACTTTAACCTTGGCCCGATAAAAGAAGATCAAATAGAGGATTACGCAAAACGAAAAGGAATGCAAATCGAGGAAGTTGAGGAGTGGCTGGGGCCGAACCTTGGATACGATAAAGAATAAAAAGAACTGCCTGATACGGCACTAAGTATAAGTTTTAGTACCTTCGAAAAATTATAATCAGTTTATATACCCAATATCATGACCTGGAAAGAGACAATTGAACATTATGCTGAGGAAGCCGGAATTAGTAAACCATTGACAAAAGGCCTGGTTTCGCTTACCGCTCTGCTCGAACAACACCTGGATAAAAAAGGTGAAAATGATCTGCGAAAACTGGCCTCCGATCTTCCACAATTGGCTGCGCAGTCGTTCGAGAATAACGGGCCGCCTAAAAGTGATCCGATTTATCAGGTAATCCAAAAACTAAGCCTTGATGAGATCATAGATCTGCTGAGGCTGAGTACGATCTTTTTCCATCTGATAAATTCGCTTGAACAACATGAAATTATCCGGGTTAATCGTGAACGAGCTCAAACAATAGACATCGAAAGCCCGCGGCCTGAAAGTATTGCCGATGCACTTCTTGGATTTAAGAAAAACGGAATATCGTATGAACGGGCTGTTGAACTTTTCAAAAAGCTGGATATTCAGCCTACCATTACTGCACATCCAACTGAGGCACGCAGACGAAGTATTTTGCT
>SLAU01000284.1 GCA_007126675.1 Balneolaceae bacterium | reverse complement strand
ATTCAAAACTTATCCCTGAATTCATCGAAATCAATCTCACCAAATTTTTCAGAGTGCATAAAGGTAAGCAGTGCAGTCAAATCATCGGTATCAAGCCAGCCCCTGTGATTTGCCAGCGCCTCGCCTGATCTATCGATAAAAATAGTTGTAGGCGTTGCCTGCACATTCAGTTTTCTTGCCAGCTCTCGTTCCGTAAGCTCTGTATCAAAGTAGGTAACAGGCTCCCTGGAGTCCAGATCGAGCGTAACCGGTAAAAATCCGGAATTCATCAAAGCAGCTACATCGGCTTCCGGAAAAACACGCTTGTGCATTTCTTTGCATATTCCGCACCACTCAGCTTCAACAAACAACATAATAAGTTTGTCCTGATCACTCTCAGCGGCAAGTTTCTGAGCCTCTTCAAGCGTATACCATTTCGTTTCAGCTGATTTGGTTTTTTCCTGACCATTCGCAGTTACCCATAGGCCAGAGCCATAAATAAGTACAAATAACATTGTTATTAATTTTACAGATTTCATTTTACTCAATTTTTTAGGCTTAAAATTACTCTTTCGACAGTGTGATTTTTCCGAAATAAGCACGAGTGGATTCTTCTGTATTATCAGAATCTGTCATAATCGTAATTCCGGTGATGTTGTTAGGCTCTTCGCCAAACGCTTCACGGAAATCTTCAACAATATTGCGCTTCTCAGTACGCCATTCACCGGCATGTTCATTACCTGATTGTATAGCAACATATTTTACCCAGTCGGTGAACGGGCTTGGAGCAACAGTGCCAACTTCCGCTTTATTTGCCCAAATATAATTCAGCGAGCGCAACGGTATATCAAACGATGTGAATGCCCTGTATGCAGTGTACCGAACACGCTCACGGAATCCCAGGTCAGATGAATCAAAATCAAAAGTAACGTAAACCCTGGCTGTAAAATCATCGCCGTCTTTTTTGGTTAAATCCCCCGATTCTAAAACCGATTCTATTTTCCACTCCCACTCCAGGTATTGAAATTCATGAGGATCTGCATCAATCTGAGTGGTTACCGTAGAGATTGCGTTGTTACTTTCCGCTATGATTATAGGAGTACCATCTTCTTTTGTGCCCCTTGTGTATACAGCTTCATCTTTTCTTCCAAACGGCTCATGTCTTAATATTGCAGTCTCACCGTCATCCGGATCAAAATCAGCAGGATCGATAACAAACTTGTCCACTTCATTTGGATCTATAAAAATCCTTTCCGGCGGATCAACCAGCAGCACGCTACCGGTAAAAATGAACATTGAGACAATTACAATTAGGGTGTTTAAATATGACGACTTCATAACTTCAAATTTTTATGTGACTAATTAACGTATGTATCAGAAAATTCTTTGATTCTGAACTGTTCTACTGATGGATTGAGTCAAAATAATCTTACATCAAGACTGTAACTCTGCATTCAGAAATAAACGAGCAGTTTAAATGCCTGTCACAGGGTAAGAATTGCAGCCTTTATATCGTCAGTAATAAAAAGTCACTCTTGCTGAATACAGAGCTAAATTTGTTATGTCTAAAAAAGCATTCGTTACAGGTGGAACAGGTTTTATAGGAATCAACCTGATTATGCTGCTGCTGGAAAAAAACTGGGATGTGGTTGCCCTTCACCGGCCACCCTCTGACCTGACCTATCTTGGAGAATTACCCGTTCAGCTTAAATCAGGTTCCGTAACCGACCCCGAATCTCTTCACAATGCTTTATCAGATGATATCGATGTCGTATTTCATCTCGCCGGTGATACAGGCTTGTGGTCTGCAAATAACCAAACACAAACAGAAGTTAATGTAGCGGGAACACGTAATATGCTCAGAGCCGCTTCAGATCTCCAAATCAAGCATTTTATTCACACATCAAGTGCATCTGTATGGAGTGATATGGACAACAGGCAGGTTCACGAAGATCTGCCTAAAAAAGGAACAGATTCATGGGTCAATTACGAAAAATCGAAATGCCTGGCAGAAAATCTTGTATTAAAACATGGAGATCAAAATATGAAGACCGTGGTTCTGAATCCCACTGCAGTTCTCGGCCCGTATGATCTTAATAACTGGGGTAAGCTTTTTATTGGTTTAAAAAATGGAGATCTGCCCTGCATACCGGAAGGAGTCTTAAGTGTAACGCACGTCAGAGACGTTGCCGAGGCCCATATTAATGCTGTTGAGAAAGGCAAACATGCTAACAATTATATTTTGTCGGGTAAAGACTGCCGGTTCAAGACGATCATTGAAGAAGTGGCAGACATTCTAAATTTAAAAAAAGTACCCCCTCAGCTGCCTGATATAGTTTTAAAGTCCGCTGCTCATACTCAGTGCGTGATATCACGATTTACAAAGGTACAGCCTAAGCTGACTCCTGAACTGGTAAAAATCATGACCCGGAAAAACCTTACTTATTCCAACAACAAGGCAAAGCAAACTTTAAACTACAAAGTTACCCCGCTTAAAAAAACACTGTTAGATTCCTGCCGGTGGCTATCTTCTGAAGGACATCTTTGAACTCAGGTTTGCAGAATTTGTTTAACCCTTTCGAGAGGTTGTGAGAAAACAGAGTGTCAATTCTTGGATTGGTTAAAATTTTTAAGTGAAATAGCAGACTCCCTCCTTGCGGCGTGCAGTTCGCCGGAGGGAGGGCTGGGGTGGGTCCGAAAGAGCTGGGAGCTCATCTGTCATTTATAAGGACGGGCCTTCCAACGCTGAAGCTACGGATGGCAAGGTTGGGGCGAAAAACGAAGATTCTGAACTTTGCTTCTATGCTTAAATAAGTTAAGTCAGAGTGTTTTGGAATCGGATTTTCTCACAGTCTCAAGAATGCAGATCCAATCATTAACCGGCAAAGAATGTAAGATTTATGCGCTGCAGTGCGTCATTATATCAAACAGAATAAAAAAATTTTGAAACCTATGACTTTACTCATTAAATCTATTTTGACAAAAGCATTTTTGATAGCCATGACGGCCACTGTTTTGCAAGCCGAGGATAATCATGCCGTTCAGATGAATGATGATATTTCTTACGCTCATCTTTCCATGGAACTGGTTGAAGCTGTCCGCGACGATGAACCATACGATCATATCATGAGAATGCTTGAACAGGTATCTGCTGAAGAATTACGGGAAAACCTCGATACGGAAGCAAAAAACAAAGCATTCTGGCTTAATATTTACAACGCTTACGTACAAATACTACTGCTTGACGAACCGGAGCTGTTTGAAGATCGTAACAGCTGGTTTGGCTATAATTTCTTTTCCTCACCGCAGGTTACCATAGCCGGCAAAGAATTGAGTTTTGATGAAATTGAACACGGAATTATGAGGCGCTCAAAAATTAAAATTTCTCTTGGGTACCTTCAAAGATGGTTTGTGGACGATTACATCAAAAAATTCTGGTGGGAAGAGGTTGATCCGCGAATCCATTTTGCATTGAACTGTGGTGCGGCAAGCTGTCCTTTCATTGCTGTTTTCGATCCTGACCGGGTTGAGGAGCAGCTCGAAATTGCAACAAGGCAATACTTGTCAGAAAATACGGTCTATGATCCATCATCAAACAGCCTGGAAGTAACAAGGCTGATGAGCTGGTTCAGGGGAGACTTTGGTGGAATCTCCGGTGCCGTTCAGATGCTGAAAGACTATGGTGTTATCCCGGAAGATGCAGACCCATCTGTAAATTTTGATGAGTATGACTGGACCCTGGAACTGGGTAATTACCAGGAACTCTGAGACATTATTCAAGCCGAGAAAAAACATGATATTTCTTGTACAATAAACGAACATGGCATCCTGCTATGATAATGGTTGTTCGGAAATATTTTGCGCCAGATCAAAGAAATATCATGTTTCCTTTAATACTTATCACCCTTCCTTTTTCCCCGGCAAACTCCACATTCTGGCATCGGCAGTGCCTGTTCGCAGAGGTTGTTGAAGCAGACACAGCGGTTATCGGCAGAAGTTACAACACCTGGCATTTAGTGCTGATAATGGCAAAACATCGGCATTAAATGGAAAAATAATTTAACGATGTAAGATTTTCTGAAGAGAGATCATCAATAAACCAATGAGAGGTACTAACATATCAAATTCGGATCGTCCGGATTTGTAAGCAGATATAAAATTGTAAATTAAAATTAAAACAGGCATTACATTATGAATGTATTAAACAAATATTCACATACAGCACACTGGTTCTTGCGATTGGCTTTTGTAAGTGTGTTCCTGTATCACGGAATTGATAAATTCGGGAACCTGGGTGGTTTCGCAGAAATGACAGAAATGCCGATTGCAGTGGCATTTTTGGTAGCATTATTTGAGACTTTAGGTGGAATCTTCATCTTTGTGGGTGGATTTACACGTAATTGGGACTGGATGACCCGTATCGGTGCTTTGATGATTATTCCTATTATGCTTGGAGCCATATTTATGGTGCACTGGGGACAATGGCATTTCATGGCTACCGATACCCATCCAATGGGAGGAATGCAGTTCCAGGTTACTCTTCTGTTTGGTGCTATCTATTTATTTCTGAAAGGCAATTTTGTAAACGCCGGCGCAGGTGAAGTAACAGATGGTTAAGAGGTTTAAAACAGGCTTACAGTTTCTAAGCAGTCCT
>SLAU01000355.1 GCA_007126675.1 Balneolaceae bacterium | reverse complement strand
TTTTTAAACTTTCCGGCACTTTTTGGATGTCTGCGATGTAATAAAAGTGATCATCAATCAGATCAATGCGTCCGTTTAATACTCGAAACGTCTCACCCGGCGTAAATGGAATTTTTTCTCCTGGTATCAGGTCTTCTTTGGTTTTAATCACAATAGCACCCCCCTCGTTTTCCCATCTCTCCTGAAAACGGTAGTAGTCGATTGTACTTTGTGGAATATCGAGCTTTATCCGTATCTGTTTGCTCTGTGAATTCATCTTTATCAGCTTCATTTAAAAACCTTTTGAAAGATGATATTTTTTAACAGGAAATAATATAGGAAAGTGTACTACTGAGGGATAAAGAAAACTCTACATTTTTTGTAGTAATGAAGCTTATGGTATCAATTGAAGCAATCTTAATCAGAATATCCACTACACAAATTCAGGAGTAAATATTACGATGATTTATGTGTTTCAGTACAGTATTGCTAATCAGACATGATGAACTTTTATAAGACCAGTAAGAACGACTGTGAGCTCATGCACATAGTTGCAAAAAGTATGAAATAGATTCTTTGAATTGGTGCCTGAAGTTTACAGAGAGCGATATAGTTACCGCAGTTCTAAAAACAATTATCGGTAGCAGTTTGAATCAAATAAAATTAGCGGAGAAAAGTGATGAACGAAAAAGTGAACTTTGAAAAGCATTGTAATGAATTGAAATCATGGGTAACGGAAATTGCAGGCTTAATGCATGTGCCAGACAGAACTGATTGGGCCTTTAATGCACTGAAAGCTGTATTGCATACACTTCGTGACCGATCACCGCTGGAGGAAGTTTTTCATCTATCAGCTCAGCTTCCTGTTCTTGTAAGGGGAATTTATCTTGAATCCTATAAACCTACGGGCAAACCGATTAAAATGAAATCGGAAGAGTTTATGAATCAGATAAAAAAAAGTATGGGACCTTCCGTTGAAGTATCTGCCGAGGAAGCTTTGAAAGCGGTACTTGTTGTGCTTTATGAAAAGACTTCAACGGGAGAGATGGATGACATCCGGGGCGCAATGCCTAAAGATATTCAAAAGCTTTGGGACAATCTTACTTCTTCGGTGAAAGAAAAAGAGGAAGAATTCTAATAAACAATAATGGTATCGAATAAAACAGGAGGTCCAAATGAGAGCTAATAAAATTGAATTAATAGCTGGTGGAGCATTAGTTGCTATTAGCGGAGCTGCACTGGCAACTTATTTGTATAAAAATTCTTACCGGGCATACAGCAGAAAGTTTGATAAAAGCAGCGTTGAAGAAGTTGAAGGGAAAGTTGAAAGTGTTCTGTATAAGGGACGCGAAAACGGTGAGGATCTTGGCGTTGAACTGCTGCTGAAAGTCGGTGAAGAATTATTGCCGGTTCATGTTGGCCCGGCATGGTATATGGATAACCAGAATGAGAGAATTCATGCGGGTGATAAGCTTAAAGTGCGCGGATCGAGAGTAATTTATGATAAAACACCGGTTTTGGTTGCCGAAAGTATCACGGCCGGTAATAAATCTTTCAGGCTGCGTGATGAAGACGGACATCCGCTTTGGAGTGCACTCAAAGTAGCATAGCCGAATCAGGTAACTAAACCAGGCTGCTAAATTAAAACAATTAGTGAGAGAGCTGATTATGTTTAAAAATCGCAAAGAAGCCGGACGTTATTTGGCTATGGATCTTGAAAACTACAGATCTCAAAACCCGGTAGTACTGGCAATACCAAGAGGAGGAGTGGAAGTAGGAGCTGAAGTAGCCAGCCATCTGGAATGTGAGTTTTCAGTAGTAATAGCAAGAAAACTTGGCTATTTATTAAATCCTGAAGCCGCATTCGGAGCCATAGCAGAAGACGGAAGCCTGTTTTTGTATCCCCATGCCAGGGGAAAGATTACGAAAGAAGAGATTCATGCAGTTATGGCAGCTGAAAAGACTGAAATAAACAGGCAGATAAATGTTTACAGGGAGGGGCTGCCTGTTATGCCATTAAAAAACCGGGTTTTAATAATTGTTGATGACGGCATTGCTACGGGCTCTACACTTTTTGCAGCAATAGAGATGTGCAAAAAACAAGATCCTGAAAAAATAGTGGTTGCTGCACCTGTCTGTGGCAGAGAGATGATTCGAACATTATCATCAAAAGTGGACGATGTAATCATATTGGATGTGCCTGAGCCATATTTTGCTGTATCGCAGGTTTATGAAGAGTTTGAAGGCTTAAGTGATAATGAAGTGACCAGGATTTTAAAAAAGTGGAAGTCACATCAAGCTGTTTCATCCATCGGTGCATCGCGGAGTGCTATAATGGAATAGAAATTGTTACCCATGTCCCCGAATGGATGTTACCGGTGTTTCAATATAAAACATGAGCTGGGGGAGGGAGAGATTTTTTCTCAAAGATTTATCAATCCACATTTTAAGCACTTATGACCATTTTAAACGAAACTGCCATCCGGCTTCCAGAAGTAGAGTTAAATATATATAAACCGGAAAACCCGGTTGAGGTGCCTGTTGTTAAAAGCGAAATTGCCACCGATGCAGCCAGCCCGAATTTTGTGAGGCATATCGAGTTTGATGTTTCGGGAACAGATCTTGAAAACAAGGTGCTGCCGGGGCAGGCTCTTGGTGTTATAGCGGATGGTAAAGATGAAAAAGGCAGGCCTCACAAAGTAAGGCTTTACTCGATCTGTTCACCAACCGGTGGTGAGGATGGGAAGGGGAAAATCTATGCTACCATAGTGAAGCGGGTAATCGATGAACACTGGGAAACTCAGAAGTTATTTACCGGGGTCTGCTCCAATTTTCTCTGCGACAGATTAAAGGGTGATAAAATCAGGATGACCGGACCAAGCGGCAAGCGGTTTCTGTTACCTGAAAATGCGGAAGATTACAATTTTGTATTAATGGCTACCGGAACGGGCATCTCACCATTCAGGGGTATGGTCATTGATCTGATGAGAAACAGTGCACTTGCTTCGAACGGGAACGAGGTTTTCCTTGTGTTCGGATGTCCATATCGTACCGATCTGCTTTATAAATCACTATTTGATGAGTACGACGCAGAACGCAAACAGTTCCATTACCTCAAGGCAATTTCGCGGGAAGATCCCCGTCCCGACGGTACCAAACCATATGTGCAGTATACGCTCATTGACCAAAAAGAACTTCTTCTTCCGGTGCTGCAAAGAGAAAATACCCTGATTTATATTTGTGGTTTAAAGGGGATGGAAACTGGCATATTCAAAATCCTTGCCAGGATGGGACTTTACGAATATATGCGGGTGGATGATGAACTCAGAGATTTGAATCCGCTGGACTGGACACGGGATCAGTTGAAGACCATCAAGCCTGGAGAGAGGGCTTTCCTTGAGGTTTACTGAAAAAGCGCAGGTTTTACATCAGAATTTTTTTAAGAAAGTTCTCAGTTAAACCGATATAAATACCGGGGATATATTTTACCGGTTTTTGGGGGTATAGTTTACACTAAATCTGGTTTACACTGTGCGGAAAATCAGGAGATTCCCCACGCCGGATTAAAATAAATAATTGTAAACTGCGGGAAATAATATAATTGGAAAGTACTATGAAAAAGGCTCAAAGTTTACCGGCAGAGAAGCTTTACAGAAAATGTGATCTTGAAGAATTCAGTTTCAAAAATACAGACGAGCTGGATGAAGATAATTATTCCTTTCTGGGACAGGATCGGGCACGCACAGCAGCTGATTTCGGTCTGCGAATGAATCAGGCCGGCTACAATATCTTTGCTTTAGGGCCCGACGAGGTCGACAAGAAGTCTCTTCTCGAATCCCTGATTAGCAAGGAGGCTCAAAACAACAAGGTGCCTGATGACTGGGTGTATGTTTGCAACTTCGAGGAAGATCAAAATCCAATAGCATTGAAACTGAGACAAGGAGATGCCTTACGTTTCCGGAACATGATGAATAGTCTTGCCAGCGATCTGCCTGATGTATTGACCGGAGTTTTTGAAAGCGAGGAATATCAGAACCGGCGCCAGGTGATTGAAGAAAAAATGAGCCGTAAAGAGCAGGAAGAGTTTTCTGAAATTCAGGAAAAAGCTGAAGAAAAGGGTCTTTCCATTTTGAAAACTCCGATGGGATATTCCGTTTCACCTATCAAGGATGGCGAAGTGATGAGCATGGACGACATCAAAAAGATGACGGATAAAGAACGGGAAGAACTTGAAAATGAGGTAAAGAATCTTCAGAAAGAGCTACAAAAGGTTCTCCGTCAGATGCCTGAAAGGCAGCGGCTCATTAACAGGGAAAGAGAAGAATTAAACAGGGAGTTTACGGAGTATGCCGTGAAAGGCTTGATTGAGGAAGTAAGAAGAGAGTTTGATTATGATACCGGCGTTCAGCGATATCTGGTACAGGCCAAAAACGATATCATTGACCATGTAGAGGATATTTTAAATCCGGGAAGGGGCAACCCTTTTATGCAGGCAGTATCCGGAAAACCGGACCATAAAACATCACCGTCCGATCATCCAATACTATGGCGTTATACAGTAAATGTGATGGTTAATAACTCCAGCCTGGAAGGAGCCCCGGTTATCTATGAAGATCATCCGATTTATAACAACCTGATTGGAAGAATTGAACATGAGTC